>JBEPVG010000047.1:0-9254 GCA_041691175.1 Chitinophagaceae bacterium | reverse complement strand
GTTTAAAGCTTTTATCCGCGCATCAATTTCTTTACTGAAATCAGGGTTGTTTACGAGATGTTTACTTTGTTCATACCACTTAACTGCATTTTGTTTGTCGCCGGTAGCAGCATAAGCATCGGCAAGCCAGGAAACCGCTTCGAGATTATGTGGATCAAAATTTACCACTTTATTTAATCTCTCAATGGCTTTGTCGTACTGGTTTGAAATAACGCCGCCAATTCCTAAAACCAATTGCGCCTGCATATTGTTGGAATCTTTTTTAACCACCTGGAGCAACTGCTGAATTCCTTTCATTGTTTGCTCTGCATTTCCAATCATTCCTTCTCCATATACATAGCAACTTCCCAATCCAACCTGCAAATCCTGATTGTCCGGATCAAGCTTTAATGCTTTCTCAAAAAGCGTTGCAGCCGTTTGTGCTTCCCATACTTTTTTTCCCGGATTATCCTCTCTTCTCATGTTCTCTAAAATCAATAGGGCTGCAAAGGTGAGGTTTTTTTCTGAATTATCCAACTTAGCGGCTTCGCTTAAATAATAAGCATAAGGAATAAAAGATTTCACAGAATCCCGCCAAAAATCAGCAAGATTTGTGTATTGATTTTTTGATTGATTTTTTACATCTCCGCGGCTGATTCCATTTTCAATATTGGTGATGTAAATAAGTTGAACCGGTGAAAGCTTTTGCTTTTCGGCAAGGAGCGTATCTTTAATATTAAACTGTGGTACTTCGGCCTGTGTTGCAACTGGCATCTCTTTCTTTGGAGTAGTAGTTTTTCCAAAGAAAAAAAGTATGAAAACTAATACAATACCAAGGCCTGTTAAAATAATTCGTTTATTCAAATCTTAAAAAGGATTTTTTTATTCGGGACGCGAAGGTACGATAATCCTTTTGTCAGGAAAGTTGCTTTCCTTTTATTTGATCTATAAATTCTTTGGCAGGCTTAAAGGCAGGAATATAATGTTCAGGGATTTCAACTGCTGTATTCTTTTTAATATTTCTCCCAATTTTGGCGGCTCTTTTTTTAGTAATAAAACTACCAAATCCTCTGATGTAAATATTTTCTCCTTCGCCAAGAGATTTTTTTACTTCCTTAAATAAATTTTCGAGGGTGACGAGCACGTCCACTTTTGCGATTCCTGTATTATCAGATATTCGGTTTATTAAATCTGCTTTTCTCATTTTAAACTTTTTTTAGTTAGATGAAAATTAAAATGTGTTTCCAATGATGTATCAGCGAGGTATGCAAATTTAATAATCTTTATTGTAATTACCAGCTCTTATATTGGTCTTGTATATGTATTTTTTTTATTTTAAAAAGTGAAAAATCTGAAAAGAGATATTAACTCTATAAAATTCAATGAAAAAATAGTTATTTCGCCTGGATGAATCAGAAATTTTTTACTTCCACTTTATTACTTTGGAACGATACAAAAAATAACAGGGCGATGCCCTGGAAAGGAGAAAAAAATGCTTATAAAATCTGGATCAGCGAAATTATTTTACAACAAACAAGGGTACAACAAGGTCTCATTTATTACCAACGTTTTATAGATACATTTCCGGATGTAAAAAGCCTGGCAAATGCGCCTGAAAAGAAGATTTATAAATTGTGGGAAGGACTTGGATATTATTCGCGTTGCAAAAATTTAATAGCAACGGCGAAATTCATAAATGAAAAGCTGGATGGAAAATTTCCAGAAAAATATGAAGATATTTTATCGTTAAAAGGAGTTGGAAACTATACGGCATCTGCTATTGCTTCATTTGCATTTAATCAGTCTTATGCGGTTCTGGATGGAAACGTATTTAGAGTATTATCAAGATTTTTCGGAAAAGAAATACCGGTGAATACTTCTTTCGGGAAAAAATTTTATGCGGGGCTTTCCCAATCAGTTCTTGATAAAAAAAATCCCGGAAAATATAACCAGGCGATTATGGATTTTGGCGCGATTGTTTGTAAACCAGCTCTTCCATTGTGTTTGGAATGTCCTTTGCAAACAAGATGTGTTGCTTTTTTGAAGAATAAAGTTTCTGTTTTACCCATAAATAATACAGTAAATAAACAAAAAAAGCGTTTTTTTAATTACCTGATTATTGAATACAAAAAAAAGTTTTATGTAATTAAAAGAACCAGGAAAGACATCTGGCAAAACCTTTATGAATTTGTTTTAATAGAAACAAAAACGTGGGTAAATGAAAATGAGGTTTTTAAAAATGAAGAATTTTTATCGTTATTAAATCAGGATGATTTTTCCGTGAAATTTATTTCAAAAAAGATTTCACAGAAGTTAACGCACCAAATTATTACCAGTCGATTTATTCATATTGAAATAAATAAACCTTTATTAATTAAAACTCATTCTGCTGTAAATAAAACTCAATTAAAAACACTCCCATTTCCAAAACTTATCGCGTCTTATTTAACGGATAAAAATGTATCTTTAAACTTGATTTAATTGTTTTTTTTAATGTAGAAAATTTCTTTTATGCGTGGAGTTAATAAAGTGACGTTAATAGGAAACCTCGGAAAAGATCCGGACATTCTCTATCTTGAAGGCAATATTCCTGTTTCAAAATTTCCACTGGCAACAACCGAAACATATAAAGACAAAAACGGAAAACTAATTTCTCAAACGGAGTGGCACAACATTGTTCTTTGGCGCGGGCTTGCAGAATTGGCACAAAAATATTTGCATAAAAGCAGCCTTGTTTACATTGAAGGTCGTTTGAAAACAAGATATTGGGAAGATCGTGATCATATTAGAAAAGTGGCCACAGAAATAGTTGCGGACAATCTTATTATGTTGGACAAAAGGTCGGATCAACACCCCGAAGAAAGCCACGAACCTTTGCCGGGAAGTGAAAATCCTTTTGAGGATTCTGACAAGCCTTCCGAATAAAAAAACTGTCGATTCAAAGTGAAACTTATCTTTAAATAAATATTTTGGATTATCACCTGGTCATTGAAAATAGTTACCAATTGCTTACAATTATCGCTATTACACCTGCAGCTACAACCATTCTTGCTTCTATATTAGTGGTGCTTTTTGTTCTGTCTTTTCTTTTCTCCGGATCTGAAATGGCATTCTTTTCATTGAGTTTGAAAGATATCAATATGCTGAAAACCCGCCAGCAGCCTTCCTATAAACGGATTATCACTCTATTAGAAAATCCTAAAACTTTAATGGCTTCGTTACTTATTTCTAATTGTTTTGTGAACATCGGGATTATTTTAATTTCGAATTCATTAATGAATGAATGGATTATTACATTGGGATTAAATTCGATCATAAACCTGGTCATAAAAGTTGTGTTGATTACATGCGCTTTGGTTTTATTTTGCGAAGTGCTTCCAAAAATTTGGGCCACACATCATAAAATCTGGTTCGCATCTACGGCTTCTATTACTGTTGATGTCTTCAATACTATTTTATTCAAATTAAGTGAAAGAGTCGCGTCATTTAGCGATTCTATTGAAAGGACTTTTCATTCACGTTCAACAAAAATGGATGACAGCCAGATTGATAACGCAATTGATTTATTGCCGGACAATAAAGCTACCAGCGAAGAAAAACAAATTTTAAAAGGAATCCGTAAATTCAGCAATACAACCGTAAAGCAAACGATGCGACCACGTTTGGATGTTAGTGGAATTGAATTGTCAACTACATTTACAAACGTGATAAAGAGAGTGAAAGAATTTTCTTACTCACGTTTGCCGGTTTATAAAAGCAACCTCGACGAAATTGTTGGTATTCTTCACACCAAAGATCTGTTGTCCCATTTGCAGGAAGAAGAATTTGACTGGCATCCTTTGATGCGCCCGGTTTTTTATGTTCATGAACAGAAATTAATTGAAGATCTTTTACAGGATTTTAGAAATAAGCGCATACACCTGGCCGTTGTAGTTGATGAATTTGGAGGAACTTCGGGTATCGTCACACTTGAAGACATTATGGAAGAAATTATTGGCGATATCCAGGATGAATTTGATGATGAGCAGAGCATCAACAAAAAAATTGATTCCTACAATTATATTTTTGAAGGAAAAACAATGATCAATGATGTTTGTAAAATTTTAAATATTCCGTTGCATACTTTTGATTTACTTCGTGGAGAAAGTGATTCTCTTGCGGGACTAATTTTAGAAATCGCAGGTGAATTTCCAAAAGTGAATGAACAGTTTGAAACAAATAATTTCTCTTTTACTGTTCTTGAAATAAACAAGAACCGGATTGAAAAAGTAAGACTTACTTTAAAACCAAAATTAGATAAATAATAACTTCTTTTGAAAAAAAATTGGCAAATGCATCGGCTTATTTATTTCCTTTTTGCTTTATTCATTATTAGTTGCAATTCAAATTACACCTCAAAAAAAGAAGGTTATTTTAAAATTGATTTTCCTAAAAAAGTTTATACAACTTTTAATGATCCGACATTCCCTTATTCCTTTGAATATCCAGTGTATGCAAGGATAGCAAAGGATTCTTCTTATTTTAATGATGGTTCAAGAAATCCTTTTTCAATCAATATTGTATTTCCAACTTTCAATGGAACTATCTTTATAAGTTATAAAAATGTAGGCGGCACATCAGTGTATAAGGTAAAAAATCCGGATGGAAGTTACCGTGATTCTACTGGAAAGAATAGCTTTGAAAAGATGGTAAATGATTCTTATAATCTCACTTACAAAAATGATATAAAAGCGTATTCAATTGAAGATAGTGTGATGCATACGCCCAGCAATATAACAGGTGTATTTTTTAAACTTTCAGGAAATGTAGCTACTGCAAAGCAGTTTTTTTTATCAGATACTTTGTATCATTTCTTAAGAGGCGCTTTATATTTTGATGCTACACCAAATGAAGATTCACTTCGTCCCGTAAATGCTTTTTTGCAGGAAGACATGAAGCATCTGATCAACACGCTGAAATGGAAATAGATATGAATATTTTTTCTTTCTGAAAATATGTTATAAATCTTCCTTCATAAACTTTTTCAATGCAAAGAAATAATAAGCGCCGACATACACTAGGCTCGCAATTACCATGATCCAAACATCCGGCGCGTCTTTATAAATTACTTTATTGCCAAATGGAATTGGCAGCATCACATCGGTGACCTGCAATGGTAAAAAATATCCAAAAGGAGTAAGATGAAATTGGAAATTTATTAATACAGTAATCAGCCATTCAAAAATTAATCCGTATAAGAAAAACACCGCGATTGCTGCGCCACTTTTTCTGAAAAGAATGGCAAGGAACATTGCAAACGTAATGTAGGCAACAGTTTGAATAAATATATAACCAACATTTTCCATTCCTGCAAAAGAAAAATGAGAACCTGTAGTAATTAATCCGAAGAGTAACGCGACCAAAAAATTAAAGATAGTTGCTGCAAATGAAAATAAAATGGCGAAAACAAATTTTACAGTAATGAATTCTTTTCGCGTCCAGCCGTCAATAATATTCTGTCGATGCGTTTTAAAATTAAATTCATTTGTCAACAACATGATAAAAAGAATTCCCGGAAAATAAAGTAGCCAGCTACTCATGAAACCCACTGTTTGCCATACTTTCGGAAACGCATAAGGCGTTCCCAGCAACATTTGACTAGCAGGCATATTTTGTACCGTAAGCTCATTGATGTAAAATCCGGTGTAATTAATTCCAAGAATCGCGAACGCATAAAGAATGGTAAATACCCAAAAAGCTTTATAATTTTTTACTTTAAGCCATTCTATTTTTAAAAGATGTAACATAAGTTTTTAATTATTGGTAAGTTCAAAAAACCTTGCTTCGAGACTTTGTTTTTTTAGGACCAGGTGATTGAGCGTAACGCCGTTGTTAAAGCAATAATTGTTTACGGCAGAAAGGTCAGCTTTGCCTACAGAAAAGAATATTTTTACCACTGAATTTTCATCAATGATTCTTGTTTTTTCATTCATCCGTTCTAAGATTTCCAACAATTTTTTATGATCAGTCGCCGCCACTTCCACCATATCTTCATTCGATAATATCTCATTTACTTTTCCCGAAACGATTAATTCGCCTCTTTTTAAAATGGCAACGTCTGTACAAACTTTTTCCACCTCATCTAAAAGATGACTTGCCATAATAATAGTTTTTCCTTCACGATAAAGTTTTTTCATTAATTCTCTGATCTCTGCAATTCCAACGGGATCAAGCCCGTTGGTAGGTTCATCAAAAATCAATACGGAAGGGCTTCCGAGCAGGCACGAAGCAATTGCCAACCGCTGTTTCATGCCCAATGAATAGGTGCTGAATTTAGAATCTTTTCTTCTCGTCAGGTCAACCGTTTCCAAAACCTTTTCAATATCGTTTTTGCCATGCTTTTTTATTTCTGCAACAATCTCCAGGTTTTTTACTCCTGATAAATAGTGATAAAAATTGGGTGTTTCAAGCAGCGTTCCAATACGCCTGCGATTCGCTGCTGACGCAGGCTCGCCGAAAAGTTTATAACTTCCTGAAGTTGGTTTTATAATATCCGTTATGGTTCCAAGCGTAGTGGTTTTTCCGCTTCCGTTGGGGCCAAGGATTCCAAAAACAGTTCCTTCGGGCACAGAAAAACTTACATTTTTCAGCGCCTGAATCCGTCCATATGATTTGGATAAATTTTCTACAGTAAGAATTGACATGAGAAGTAATTGAAAATATGATGCAATATAAGTCAAGTCAAAAATAATTCTAATTCTTTAAGTTGAAAGATTTTGAGAGTTTTGCAATTTTATAAATCACTTTTCAAAAAGGAACATCCAAAATAAAAAGTAAAAAATGAAAAAGAAGAGTGCAGAAGGTGATTTGTTTTTAAAAAACCAGGATAAGCAGACTGGTTCTTTTAAGGTTTTCATTTCTATATTAAGAGGGATAAACGTTGGCGGTCAAAAAAAAATTTTGATGGCAGATTTGAAAGCACTTTATGAAAAATTGGGATTTAAAAATGTTTCAACATATATCCAAAGCGGGAATGTTATTTTTGAAAGCAATGAAAAATTTTCGGATACAGAACTTGCAAAAAAAATTGAAATAGCGATTGATAGAAAATATGGTTTTGAAGTTGTGGTAATTATCAGAAGCTTAGAAGAAATGAAAGATACGATTTCTTCAAATCCCTTTTTAAAAGAAAAAAATAGTGATACGAAAAGGTTATACGTTACTTTTCTTTCAGAGATTCCGGCTAAAGAGAACGTTGAAAGTATTGGGAATGTTGACTTTTCTCCAGACAGATTTATTATTTTTGAAAAAGTGGTTTATATATACGTAGATAACGGTTATGGGGAAACGAAAATCTCAAATAATTTTTTTGAGAAAAAATTGAAAGTGAAAGCGACTACACGAAATTGGAATACGGTAAATAAATTGTCGGATCTGGCGAGTAGTAAATGAACAAATAGTGGAGATTTTAATTTTGGGTTTACTTTTTTAATCACCTTTAAAATTTGCTTTTCTTTTTTCTATAAAAGAAGAAATGCCTTCTTTAAAATCATTGGTGGCAGAGGCTTTCCGCTGAAATGAATCCTCTGTTTCCAATTGTTGTTCCAGGTTTTGTTCTAATGATTTATTCAATGCCTGTTTTGTATAAGCCAGTGCTTTTGTAGGTAATTGTGAAAGCAAGATTGCAATTTTTTCTGATTCATAAAAAAATATTTCATCAGGAAAATATTTATAGATCATTCCGATTCTTTCTGATTCTTTTGCGGAAATTTTATCACCGAGCATCATCAGCGCAGATGATTTTTGTAATCCTATTAAACGGGGTAAAAAATAAGTTCCTCCACTATCGGGAATTAATCCAATTTTACTGAAAGCCTGAATAAAAGAAGCACTTTCAGATGCCACAACTACATCACAACTCAATGCAATATTTGCTCCTGCTCCAGCCGCAACTCCATTTACTGCTGCAATTACAGGTTTGCTCAGGTTCCTTATTTTTTTTACAATTGGATTATAGTGTTCGGATACCATCGATTCCATTCCTGGCCCGTTTTGATCCAAAACTTCTGCTAAATCTTGTCCCGCTGAAAAGGCTTTGCCGGCGCCGGTAATATACACACAACGAACGGAAATATTTTTTTCGCACTCATCTAACTTTTCCTGGAATTCCAATGCCATTTCACGGTTGAAAGCATTAAATTTTTCGGGACGATTTAAGGTTATAAATGCAATAGAGTTTTTTATTTCAAAAAGTATAGATGTCATGATATCGTTTGACTGATTAGTAATTTCTTATCAGTTTTTGTTAAAAAGTTATTCGTTAATTCGTCCTGATGTTTTTGAAGTGCATCTGCCAGTCCATAAAGATTTTATTTAAAAATAATCAAAAAATTAATGACATTTAAAATAATCGAAAGGTTCGCGGCAATCATTGCATTGATAAATCGCTTTACATGAAGTCGAGCCAAATTGACTAATCAATTTTGTGTTCATCGAATAACAATGGGGACATTCAACCGGAAGATTTTGCAAATAATTTTTGTCAAAAGATTTTGATGAAGGAGGTGCTATCCCATACGATTTTAATTTCTCTTTCGCAGATTCGGTCATCCAGTCAGTAGTCCATGCAGGAGAAAGCTGGTGAGTAATTTTAATTTTATTAAAACCAGCTTCTGCTAAAGCTTTTCTAATATTTATTGCAATAAAATCCATTGCCGGGCATCCGCTGTAAGTTGGTGTGATTATAACTTCTACAGTTTCACCTTGAATATTTATTCTTCTTATAATTCCTAAATCAATAACAGATAAAACAGGAATTTCAGGATCATTTACAAAACTTAAAACCTTCCAGATTTCTCTTTCCGTTTCATCTTTTGAAGAGTTATGAATAATATTTGTTTCTGCTTGTTTCATTACTAAATCTCTATTATCAAAATTTATAAGTCGGATTCGGCAGATAAATCTTTACCAAATCAATCCCGGATATGCACGTTGCATAAATTGCATTTCAGCAAGGATAAGTCCTAAATGTTCAGTGTGAATTCCGTTTTTACCACCATTTTGCATCCAAATTTTCTCTTGAGGAAAATCAATCCCTGCTTCTTCCAAAACCGCTTTTACTTTTTTGAACCAGTCATCTTTTATACTACTAACGTCTATGCACACACGATTTTTCTGATTTATTTGAAATGCAGCAGCATCAAACATTTCACCTGTATACGGCCAAAGTTCTAAAATTGCTTTTTCCATTCTTTTCTTACTTTCTTCTGTTCCATCTCCTAATCTGATTACCCATT
>JBEPVG010000046.1:0-9308 GCA_041691175.1 Chitinophagaceae bacterium | reverse complement strand
TTTTTCCTCCGCCCGCTTCATCAATATCTATTTCTATTTTATGGCCATTAATTTCTGCCGTAAAATTCATGCCGCCTTTGAAAACCGCATTGATTGTATTTGCCGCCATTTTATTTTTTTTAATTTAAAAAGAATAGCGTCAAATTTACCTCTTTTATAAATGAGATTTTACACCGTCAGAAATTTGCTGCGCACTCATGGCGCCCGATTGTCGCCTCAAAACTTTTCCTTCTTTAAAAAGAATTAAAGTAGGTACGCCTTGAATATTATATTGTTGCGCGGCTTTTTGGTTTCTGTCAATATCAATTTTTATTACCCTTAATTTTCCATTATTATTCTGGGCAAATCGTTGTAATTCCGGCGCCATCATTTTACATGGGCCACACCAGGTTGCATGAAAATCGACCAATACCGGCAGCTTGTTTTTTATTAAATCGCCAAATGTTTCCATAATAAATTAGCAACATAAATTATGCCTGTTTATTGCTGTTTATTAGAATGAAAATGCTCTGTAAATGTTTGTTTACTGCAATCGGAATACTTTTACGAAATTCTTTCGGTAATTCTTCAATTTTTATTTTTCAAGTAAATAATTCTTCATTACCTTTGCCGTCCGAAAAAAAAGAACATTATGGCTAGAGTATGTCAGGTAACAGGAAAAAGGCCGATCACGGGCAATACTGTTTCGCATTCAAATATTAAAACCCGTAGAAGGTTTTTACCCAATCTACAGAAAAAAAGATATTTTCTGGCAGAGGAAGATAAATGGATTACTCTGAAATTATCTTCTGAAGCAATTCGTACGATTAACAAGAACGGACTTTTTACCGTAGTGAAAGAAATGAGGTCGAGAGGAGTAAAAATATAAATGCTTCATTAGCATAAACAGCTAAACATCACATTATTAAATCATTAAAATGGCAAAGAATAGAAACAGGGTTCAGGTAATTTTGGAATGTACAGAGCATAAAGCTTCCGGACTTCCAGGAACAAGCCGTTATATTACCAAAAAGAATAAAAAAAATACCCCTGAGCGTTTGGAATTGAAAAAATTCAATCCAATTTTAAAAAAAGTTACTGTTCATAAAGAAATTAAATAATTAAGCTGAATTGCTGATTGGTTTTCCTTTGGCAAAATGGCATATTATCACATACTTAAATTAAATTATCATGGCAAAATCAGCAAAAACAGCGATAAAAACCAAAGATCAGAAAGCCGCAGCAGATGCTAAAAACTGGACTAAAGTAGTTCGTGCCGTACGCAGCCCAAAATCCGGATCTTATACTTTTAAGGAATCTATTGTTCATAAAGATAAGATCAAAGAGCATCTGGGAAGTTAATTTTGCTTTCAAATTATTTTATAAAAAGCTATCCTGCATCACTTGCGGATAGCTTTATTTATTTTTACCCAATAATAACTTTTTACAATGGGAATTTTTGATAAGATTTTTGGAAAAAAGGAGCAGAAAGAAAGCCTGGATCAGGGTTTGCAAAAAACCAAGGAAGGCTTTTTTGATAAGATCACTAAGGTGATTGCCGGAAAAAGTACGGTCGATGAGGAAGTGCTTGATGATCTGGAAAATGCATTGGTGAGCGCCGACGTGGGCGTGGATACTACGGTTAAAATTATTGACGGAATAGAAGAACGAGTGGCAAAAGATAAATATATTAATACGAATGAGCTAAATAAAATTTTAAAAGAACAAATCCAGTCGATTTTGGTGGATGCGCCACAAGACACTTCTTATATAAATTATGAATTGCCATCCGGCCACAAGCCACATGTTATTTTGGTGGTCGGTGTGAATGGAGTAGGAAAAACTACAACGATTGGAAAACTCGCACATAATTTTTCTTTGGCAGGAAAATCTGTCTTGCTTGGTGCAGCAGATACATTTCGGGCGGCCGCAGTTGATCAGCTAAATATATGGAGTGAAAGGACCAATGTGCCCATCGTAAAACACGCCATGGGGTCTGATCCCAGTGCAGTAGCTTTTGACGCGGTGCAAAGTGGGATTGCAAGACATTCCGATGTAGTGATCATTGATACCGCAGGAAGATTGCACAACAAAATTCATCTGATGGATGAATTGAATAAAATTAAAAGATCCGTAAATAAGGCATTACCAGGTGCGCCTCACGAAGTGATGCTTGTATTGGACGGCAGTACCGGGCAAAATGCGTTGGAGCAGGCGCGGCATTTTACGGCAGCAACAGAAGTTTCGGCATTAACAATTACCAAACTTGATGGAACAGCTAAAGGTGGTGTAGTTTTGGCCATTGCCGATCAGTTTAAAATTCCGGTGAAATTTATTGGAGTCGGGGAAAAAGCCACCGATCTATTGGTATTTGACAAAAAAGATTTTGTGGATAGTTTATTTGGCGGAGTGAAATAGGTTAATTGTTGAATTACTGAATTATTGGGTTTAAAGGTGTTTAGAAAAAATGTAGAACTCTACTTCAGATCCGTGGAAACCAGTGTAATTCGTGGCAAACAAAATTAAACAATGAAAACAAAAAATAAAAAAGATAAGGTTAATATCATCACACTTGGCTGCAGCAAAAATATGGTGGACAGCGAAGTTTTGAGCGGACAATTAGCGGCTGCCGACATTAATGTTTTGCATGAAAGTAAAAAGCAGGATCATAATATCGTGGTCATAAATACCTGTGGTTTTATAGACCTCGCAAAACAGGAAAGTATCAATACAATTTTGGAGCAGGTAGAATTAAAAAAACGTGGAAAGCTTGATAAGGTTTATGTTACAGGCTGTTTAAGTGAACGTTACAAACAGAATCTTGAAGAAGAAATTCCGGAAGTAGATGCATTTTTTGGAACGATGGAATTACCTTTTTTATTGAGAAAATTTGACGTGGACTATAAAGCAGAATTGGTTGGCGAAAGATTATTAAGCACGCCCAATCATTATGCTTATTTAAAAATAAGCGAAGGCTGTAATCGCACCTGTTCTTTTTGCGCCATTCCATTAATGCGCGGAAAACATATAAGCCGTCCGATAGAATCTTTGGTGCAAGAAGCGAAGTTATTGGTATCCCGCGGTGTGAAAGAAATTATGCTGATTGCGCAGGAACTTACTTATTATGGATTGGATATTTACAAAAAAAGAGAATTGCCGCGATTACTTCATGCTTTGGCAGATATTCCTGGTTTGGAATGGATCAGGTTGCATTATGCTTATCCATCAAAGTTTCCGATGGAAATAATCGATGCGATGAGAGAAAGAGAAAATATTTGTAATTACCTGGATATGCCTTTGCAACACGCCAGCAACCGAATGTTGAAAGCGATGAAAAGGCAAATTACAAGAGAAGAAATGGAAGATATTATTGGAGAAATAAAATGCAAGATTCCCGGAATTTGCCTGAGAACCACGCTCATCGCTGGTTTCCCCGGAGAAACCTCGGATGATGTAGAAGAATTAAAAACTTTTTTAAAGAAGATGGAATTTGACCGCGTAGGAATCTTTACTTATTCGCATGAAGAAAATACTTCTGCAATCAATCTCGAAAATAATATTCAGGAAGAAGAAAAAGAAAGAAGGGCACAGGAAATAATGGAGGTGCAACAGGAAATTTCTTTTCAGAAAAACGAAGAGAAAATTGGCAAAACGTTTAAAGTAATCATTGATAAAAAAGAATCCGGAAAATATTTGGGACGCACCGAATTTGACAGCGTGGAAGTGGACAATGAAGTGATTGTAAATAGTACTTCAAAATTAAATCCGGGCGATTTTGTAAACGTAAAAATCACCAGCGCCTATGATTATGATTTGGAAGGAGTAGTAGTTTAATTTCATTGCAGAAACAGTAAACCAACAAATAACTCAAATTTTTCTTTTACATTTTATACTTTTTCCTCAAATCACTTCTAAGCTGATGTAAGGGTTCACTGATACCGACTTTGTAGATGTGCGGATTATTAAAACGCTTGTGCTCTTCGGGCAATTGATGCATTCTTTTTTGTACAAAAGCAGCAACATCTTTTGGCTCGTAACTTTCTAATAATGAACTTCCGTTTTCCATAATTTTGTTGAGCAACGGGACGGCCATTTTTGTATTGAGTTGCATGCTTTTTTCAATATCAAAAGGATGAATCATTTTATCCGGAACTGAATCGTTGTCAAGAGCAATCGCGTCAGCCACAAAGAGACCAGAATCATCTGTAAACCGATATACCTGCTTACGCCCGGGAAGGGTGACCTTCTGAATATTTTCGGACAATTTTATTTTTGGTTCACCATTTATTTCGCTCAATTTATAAACGCCGTCCAACGCTGCGTCCGGCTGGCCAGTGGCGAGACTGGTTCCCACCCCAAATGAATTTATTGGTGCTTTTTGCTCCAATAAACTTTTTATTAAATATTCATCCAACTGGTTAGAAACCACAATTTGAACTTCCGCAAAGCCTGCATCATCAAGCATTTTGCGACTTCTTTTAGAAAGATATGCAAGGTCGCCACTGTCAAGCCTGATTGCCTGGAGACATTGTCCTTTCTGTTTCATTTCACCAGCAACCTTAATTGCATTGGGAATTCCACTTTTCAAAGTATCATAAGTATCTACCAACAAAGTACAATTGTGTGGTTCAGCTTGTGCAAATTTTCTAAAAGCAGACAATTCATTTTCATGGCTTTGAATAAAAGAATGTGCCATCGTACCCACCGCTTTTATATCATATTTTTTTGCAGCGTACATATTTGAAGTGCTGTCAAAACCTCCTGCAATTGCAGCCCGGCTTGCAGAAATTCCACCAAGAGATTGCGCTCTTCTCAATCCAAATTCACTTAGATGACGATCGCCTGCTGCGTAGCGCATTCTTGCCGCCTTTGTTGCAATCAGCGATTGGAAATTCAAATAATTTAATAATAAAGTTTCTATCAACTGCACTTCTGCCAGTCCGCCATGCACCGTTAGCAAGGGTTCCAGCGGGAACGTAATTTCTCCTTCCTTCATGGATCGAATCATTCCTTTAAACCGGAATGCTTCCAGCCACGATAAAAACTTTTTATCGAAACCTTGTTTATCCAACCAATCAATCTCTTTTGAAGAGAAATGAAGCGTTTCAATAACAGGCAATAATTCACCCAGGCCACAAAAAATTACATAACCTCCGGAAAAAGGCAATTTTCTAAAAAAATAATCAAAACTAGCCTGTTCATCCTGTTTATTGTCTTTGAAATATGCCTCAGCCATTGTGAGCTCATACATGTCTGTATAAAGTCCTGAATTGGTATGGATCGTAAATTTATTTTGGGAAGCCATTAAGATTTTTTCAAGTTTATTTTCGATAATTGAAATTATTTTTGTTCGAAGCTAAAGAGAAAATGCCGAACAGGATTTAGCTTGTCAATTGTTGCCAAGGAGTTTCAATTATTATCATGTTTCAAAAGTGAGTTATTTTTAACTTCCTAAATCAAAATATTTCTCTGCCATTTCTCTAATGTTATTGCCAATCGCCAGAGATGCAGTGGCCGCAGGCGATGGTGCATTCAAAACATGAATGCTTGTATCGCGATACTCAATTCTGAAATCATCCCGCGTGTCTCCATCTTCACTCAACAACATCGCGCGAACGCCGGAACGACCGGGTTTTATATCATCCATCGTTAATGAGGGAACTAATCTTTGAAGTGTTTTTAAAAATAATTTTTTAGAAAAAGCGCGGCGGTATTCGTTAATTCCGAATTTCATATTTTGAAAGAATAATTTCCACGTTCCCTTATACGATAAGGCATCTAAGGTGTCTTTCCAACTAAAATCTGTTTTACCATAACCTTCTCTTTTAAAGGTAAAAACCGCATTGGGGCCGCATTCAATTTCTCCGTTAGTCATTCGTGTGAAATGTACGCCCAGGAATGGGAAATCAGGATTGGGAACCGGGTAGATCAGGTTCTTTATTTTATGTTTTGCTTGTTCGGTTAGCTCATAATAATCGCCCCGGAAGCCAACTACTTTTTCTTTGAGATCTACCTGATCTTTGCGCGCTAATCTGTCGGCCTGTAATCCTCCACAAAAAATAATAAACCTGCCTCGATAAGTTTTCCTGTTGGTAGAAATAACGTTAATACCATTTTCTTTTTCAAACGATATTGCTTCTGTGTTTAAAACCAATTCACTTTTTGGATTTATATTTAAAGCAATTTCAACCATCTTATCGGTTGCTTTTACATAATCAATAATGCCGGTGCATGGCACCCAAATGCCTGCTATTCCTGCACAAAAAGGTTCATGCTCTTTAATTTGATCTGCATTTATTTTTTCAATTCCTTCTATTTTATTTTCCAGGCCGGTTGCAAATATTTTGTCGAGATAAGGAAGTTCTGATTCATCTGTTGCTACAACTACTTTTCCACAAACGTCATGAGGAATATTATTTTCTTCAGCAAATTTCACCAATGCCTTTCTTCCCTCCACACAATTTTTTGCTTTCAGGGAACCGGGTTTGTAATACAACCCAGAATGCATTACCCCTGAATTATTTCCTGTCTGATGAAACGCAAGGCAGTTCTCTTTTTCAAGCAAAACTATTTTTAAAAAAGGGTGATGTTTTTGCATTTGATAAAATGTAGCTGCGCCTACAATTCCACCCCCGATAATAGCGATGTCAAAGATTTCGTTTTCCAATATCTAAATTTAAAATTTGCTGTAATTGTTTGTTTACTGTAAATGGTTGAACCTTTTGTTGCAAAAATAAATCATATCCCTTATTGCTTTCGGGAAACGTGTTTACCCAAAAATTAAAACTGTAACTTTCTAAATTAAAACTGTTCCTTTTATGATTCATTCTTATGATGAAATTGCAGATGCTGAATTAATAAAGTGGCAAAAAAAAATGCAGCGAAGACCGTCTTTATTTAATAAGCTGTCGAAAAATATTCAAATAAAAATAAATTCATGGATTCCCGAAAAAGTGCACAAAGCCATCACTACAGTCATTAAACAAATGATTAAAGGAGTGTTGTTCGGCGCCAAATACACTACATCAAAACCATTACTGAACATGAGCTTATTTATTCGTGAAAATATGGTAAGAAAAAAAATAGAGAATTACAAAAAGACGGCGGCTGTTGAAGGCGGTGTCACAGGGGCCGGCGGAATTTTATTAGGGCTTGTAGATTTTCCCGTCTTGATCGGCATCAAAATGAAATTGCTGTTTGATATTGCAGGGCTCTATGGTTTTGATGTTAATGATTATAAAGAAAGGGTTTACATGTTGCACATTTTTGAGTTGGCTTTTTCCAGCGATGCTCAAAGGCGGAATATTTATTTAAAAATGACTGATTGGGAAAATAAAAGCAAGAATTTGCCAGACGACATCAATCAATTTGACTGGAGAAATTTTCAACAGGAATACCGCGACTATCTTGACATTGCAAAAATGGCGCAGCTTATTCCTGTGATTGGTGCTCCTATTGGGTTTGTTGTAAATTACAGGCTCGTGAAGAAATTAGGAATTACAGCAATGAATGCGTACAGAATGAGGCTGTTACCAAACGCTAAAATGTAACGCCTATTACTACACCAATTTTTATTATTAAACAATTAATCAGATAATGAAACAGAAAGTCAATTGGCCGGAAGCCATAAAACCGTTGTTGAAAAAATATAAAAAGAAAAAACATCCGTTGGAATATAAAAATAATTACCAGCTTTTAGTGATGGTGGTTTTGTCGGCACAGGATTCTGATAAGCATATTAATCAATTGGCTCCCGAGCTTTTTAAAGCCTTTCCCAACATGCAATCTTTGTCGAAAGCAACGCCTGAAACGCTTTTCCCTTATGTAGGAAAGATTAGGAAACATAAAGACAAGTCTGACTGGCTTATTGGAATGGCGCAGGAAATTAAGAAAGATAAAAATATTCCTTTAACGCTTGACGGACTAACAGAACTTCGTGGAATTGGAAGGAAATCAGCCAATGTGATCATGCGTGAGGCCGGTGTGCCCGCAGAAGGCGTTATCGTTGATCTTCACGTTGTTCGTGTTGCACCACGGTTAGGAATTGCCTCGGGAAGCGATCCCAAAAGAATTGAGAAACAAATTATGGAAACTTTGCCTCCCAAAGAATGGGATGCAGGGGTGGCTATGTCTTTTTTGGGAAGAGAAATTTGCAGGCCGAAACCAGAATGTGAAATATGTTTGATGAACAAGGTTTGTGCTTTTTATAATGGATGGAAATAAATAAAACGGTATTTCTCATTCCCTAAAACAAAAATATCTTTTTGGGAAATCGATATACTTGTTATTTTAAAACCTTTACTATGCTCTTTTTATTTTTCTAACCTAAGTAATCCGTATAGTAAAAATTTTCAAACTAAAAACGGCTGCCTTTTTTTGAGAAGGCAGCCGTTCCATGATTATACATAAGTATTGATGTCAGAAAGTTTTTACTTTACAATTTTCTGGTTATATGTTTTATCCGGGGTTTCTATGGTCAGAATATAAATTCCTGAAGACAGACGAGAAAGATCATTCAAAGTAAAATTATTGCCACCTTCCTGCGCGATTTCTTTCGAACTTATCACCTGTTTTCCTGCACCATCACTCAAGCGGAAATTAACAATGCCAGCCCGACTTGCTACGTAATGAATAGTGATTTTATTTGTAAATGGATTCGGAGCTATTGTGAAAATGGGATTAGAACAAGAAATAACAGTACTGAGAACTCTGCTATAGGTGATTTTACCATCAATATCCTTTATTAATAAGCGATAAAAGTTCTGGCCACTTTGTGGATTGGTGGGAATAAAACTGTAATCAGTTTTCATATACACTGAACCTTTGGATACTACCTTTCCAACCGATGACCAGTTTTTACCATCTCTGGAATTCTCAACAATAAAACCGCTGACATTCAATTCCTGAGCCGATGTCCAGTAAAGGCTTATTCCACAATCTTTCACTTCAGAATTGAAATTTATCAAAGTAAGAGGTAAAGCTCCTGCTGGCTCAATCAGTAAGTGCAATGTAGCGGATGCGCACGCTGATGGTATTCCGTCATCACAGGTTGTATAAGGAAAATCGATAGGACCTGTAAAATTAGGGTCTGGTGTAAATTGATAATTTCCATCAGCCGCGAGAACAAGAGTTCCCTGGTTGGGTATAGTTAGGTTTTGTGCATTTATAGTTTGATTATTTCCTTCCGGATCTGTATCATTTGTCTTAACATTCCCAACTAATACAGAACCTTTAGTTCCCTGATTGTAATCATCAGCAGCCTGGGTTGTATTTACTGCGCCTGTTGCATATACCGTAATGATCTGCATGGCTGTTGCACAATTTGCAGG
>JBEPVG010000045.1:0-9363 GCA_041691175.1 Chitinophagaceae bacterium | reverse complement strand
AATCTGGTGGTAATAAATAAAAATATCCTGGGAAAAGTGAAACGAACCATTCCCGCCATTATGGATTACAGAAATCATGTCACCGCTAAAAGCATGCTGAATACGCCGCCTGTTTTTGCTATTTATATTTCCATGCTTACGCTTCGCTGGCTCAAAGAAAATGGGGGAGTAGAGGCAATGGAAAAACTAAATGCTGAAAAGTCTCAATTACTTTATAATGCTATAGATCAAAGCAAAATTTTTAAACCAACGGCTGCCAAAGAAGATCGCAGTAAAATGAATGTTTGTTTTGTAATGAAAGTTCCTGAAAAGGAAAAAGCGTTTCTTGAATTTTCAAAACAAAATGACATCTACGGAATTAAAGGTCATCGTTCTGTTGGTGGTTTCCGCGCATCACTGTACAATGCCTTACCATTAAGCAGTGTAGAATATTTAGTGAGGAAGATGGAGGAATTTGAAAAGGGGATGTCATTTTGATATTAACTTATTTTAAAACTTATCACATTGTTGAGCTCACCAATATTAAGTTTTTGTGCGTAATTGAGAATAACGCATGATTAATATCCATCTAAATCAAAAATATTCTTTGATTGATTTATATTTGCAACCCTTACAAAAATTTGCTGCCTTTCAAGGCTAAAAATTAAGAAAACATGATATCTATTTCTCCTTTTAAAGCGCTACGTCCTGAACCACAATTTGCAAAGCAAGTAGCATCGCGTCCTTACGATGTTTTGAGTACCAAAGAAGCTAAGGTCGAAGCCGAAGGAAATCCTTATTCTTTTCTTCATATTACCAGGAGCGAAATTGATCTTCCTGCAAATACGGATGTTCACGGCAAAGAAGTGTATGAGAAAGCGAAAGAAAATTTAGACGCATTTATCAGCAGGCCAGTGCTTTTCAGCGAAAGCAAACCTTGTTATTATATTTATCAGCTGACAATGAATGGCAAAACACAAACGGGTTTGGTGTGTTGCAGTTCTGTAAATGATTACGAAGAAGGATTGATTAAAAAACATGAATTGACGAGGCCTGAAAAAGAATTGGATCGTATCAACCATATCAAATCAACGTGCGCACAAACAGGAAATGTTTTTCTTGCGTTCAAAGATGTGGTTGAGTTGAATGTCCTTATGGGAAAATGGAAAACTGATAAAAGTCCGGTATATAATTTTACTGCTGATGATTACGTTCAACATACCATTTGGGTAATCAGCGATGAAAAAATTATTGACCGGATAACTGAAATCTTTAAAACAGAAGTGGATTGTACCTATATCGCAGATGGTCATCACCGTGTAGCTTCGGCTGAGAAAGTAAAATACCTACTGGCTGATAATGAAGAGGCAGGGCATTTTCTTTCAACTTTATTTCCTGCTTCGCAGTTGAGAATAATGGATTACAACCGGGTTGTAAAAGATTTGAATGGTTTATCTGAACACGAATTTTTTGATAAAATAAATAAAAGTTTTTCTGTTACTAAAGTTTCAAAAGCATTTGCTCCAAATGAACTACACGAGTTTGGAATGTATTTGAATGGACAATGGTTTCAGCTTAGCGCATTGGATGGAACTTTTTCAACAGACCCGATTGGAATTCTGGATATTACGATTTTGCAAAATAATTTGCTCGATCCTGTTTTAGGAATAAAAGATCAACGCACCGATACACGGATTGATTTTATTGGTGGTATCAGAGGCTTAGGGGAATTGGAAGAAAGGGTGAACAGTAATGAATGGAAAGTTGCATTCAGCCTGTATCCTGTAACCATTCAACAATTATTTGACATTGCTGATAGTAACAATATCATGCCACCCAAAAGTACCTGGTTTGAACCAAAGTTGAGAGACGGGCTTCTCACACATCGCATTTGCTGATGAATATTATAAATAAAAAAACACCCACTTTCCAATTTTGTAATTTATATCATGTAGAACGTGATGCAAAATCCGCAGCGGATGAGGCAAATCATGCACAGGATAAAACAGTTGAAGAACCTTAATTAATTATTTTATTTCCACGTAAGCCTTACTATAATTGCGTTTGATTGAATCCAAAATTCTTGAAGTATCAGAAAGAGGAAGCTTAAATGGTTCTGCAACTTTATAAGTAATCGAATCATTGGTATAAAGAATTGCATTTCTTTGAAGGCTCTTCAATTTTTTCATTCTCCATTCGGCGGCAGGTCTTGTAGAGTATTCATTTATAACTATGTAAAATGAATTTGAATCTGAAGAATTTCTTTGCGAGGCCTGCGATTCTGCAATAATTGCAGAGTCAGATTTAAATGAAGAATCTTTTAACGGGACAATCTGTTCAGTTGAAGTAAGATTTTCAGGTGTATCTTTTTTGTCAAAACCAAAATGCCAAATAACCCATCCAATAGCTCCAAGAACTATTAAAACCACCAGTATAAACAGCAATTGAGCGCCACTATTTGATTTGCGTGCTTTTTGATAATCATTGAACAAATTTTCTTCCTGTTGCTCCCCTTCAGATTCTTCATGTCTTACTTTGTTTGGCTCAATTTTTTGAGCTATTAATAGTCCGGGTTTAAAAGATAATACACCCGAATTTAATTTTTCGAGCGTCCCGATATTTTGCAGAGTTAGCGGTTTTCCGATATTTAAGAACTGTCTTGCTAAAGAAAGAAATGAATCAAGATCTGAAGCGGCAAGAGGTTTGATTTTATTGGTATGTTCTACAATAAAATCTACCAGACCTTCATCTTCTTTCACTCTCGAATCATAATGAAACGTGATGGAATTTTCAGGAATGAAAACAGGTTTATCAGAATCTACATAATCAGGTACAGAGGCATCGAGATGAAAAGTTCCAATGCCTTGCAGAGATAGTTGTTTCGTTTTTAATAAATAATGTACAAGTGCTTGCTCAATTTTCACGGTAAAAATTTTATTGAAGCAAACCTACATTTTATTAAGTGAATCCCAAAAAATGAAGCAGAATCAATCCGGATATTTTTTTCTTTTTTTAGGTGGTACATTTGCATTATGCTTACAGAGGAAGAAAAGACTTTCATTATTTTTTGGGAAAAAAACCGGGAAAAAGAGAAAAGCATATGGCGCAAGTTTTTATATGGATCTCCGTGGGGGCTTATATTTGCGCTTCCCATTTTAATAGCGGTAATTTTTCACGATTGGTATAAGAATATGGTTTATATCTCACCGTCTTTAATCACTTTAATTATTATAGGTGTAATCGCAGTCGCGGTTTTTTATACTTTATTTAGTATGCAATTCAAATGGGATAGGAATGAACAGATTTATGAAGAGTTAAAATTTAAACAGAAAAAAGAAGATGCCGAGGATTTATAAATTTTATGCTCTTTATTTGCAAACTGAAAAATTACGCTATGAAAAAACTATTCCCCCTACTTTTTATTTTTTTATTATTTTTTGCAGCCGGTTGTAAAAAAAATTCTGCTCCTGTTGATAACAGTTGCAATCATTCTGCCTCAACAATTGTGGCGCCTTTATCAGAACAGCAGGCTTTGCAGGATTCTCTTACCGCCCACGATATTCAGGCCACAAAAGATTCGTCAGGATTTTTTTACAAAATAAATAAGCCGGGAAGCGGTGATTCGGTATCAAGCCTCTGCACAACCATTGCTGTTTATTACAGAGGAGGTTTTTTGAATGGAAAAGGTTTTGATTCGACCACCTCAACTCCCGCAGTTTTGCAGCTCTGGCAAGTAATTCCAGCCTGGCAAAAAGCAATTCCCCTGATTGCCAAAAATGGTGATATTTCTTTGTACATCCCGCCTTCTTTAGGATATGGCCCAAAGGACGTTAAAAATCCTTCAACAGGAGCAGTAGTTATTCCCGCCAATTCAAATCTTGTATTTCGGGTTGTGATCGCAGATATTCAATAGTTTCACTTTCTAAGTTGTTGATAAGAAAATAGGAATTGTCCATAATTATTTGTTTACTGTTTCGTGGCTAATGGTTAACAAACAATTGGTTCTTAAACGATTTATCTTTGCTTATAAAATATTTTATGAGACACGAAGCTATTTCTGTTTTTGACATGTTTAAAATAGGCATTGGCCCGTCAAGCAGCCATACGCTTGGTCCCTGGCGCGCTGCTCAAATTTTCTTAAAATCTCTGCAGCAAAAAAATTTTCTCGACGAGATAATTTCCATTGAAATATTGTTATATGGTTCGCTTGCCAAAACCGGCAGAGGGCACGGAACGGATATCGCCGTTCAATTGGGTTTGTCCGGTGATGATCCGGTTACATTTGAAGTGGAATTAATTTCTGAAAAAATAAATCAGATCAAAACTCTGAAGAAATTATTTCTGAATGGAACGCACGAGATCAATTTTGATCCCACAGAAGATATCGAATTTTTAAAAAACGAATCGCTCCCTTTTCATCCTAATGCACTCACTTTTATCGCCGTTTTAAAAAATGAAGAACATTTTTCTGAAACTTATTATTCTATAGGCGGCGGATTTGTAAAAAAAGAAGGCGAAGAAATAAATAATGATGATGAAATTATTCTTCCTTTTCCAATTGATAATGCAAATGATTTGCTTCATTGGTGCATGCAAACCGGAATGAACATCAGTGAAGTAGTGATGGAGAATGAAAATTCATGGCGGCCTGAAATCCAGACCAGGCAAGGCCTTTTGAGGATTTGGAAGGTGATGAGTGAATGTATGTACAAAGGCTGCCACACTGAAGGAATATTGCCTGGCGGACTGAATGTGAAACGCCGCGCGGCGAGTATGAATAAGAAATTGTTGGCCGGAAAAGAATATTCACACTATGATTCCTGGATCCGGGCGATCAAAGATGGCGGTGATGATTTTAAATATATTTTAGATTGGGTGAGTTGTTTTGCTTTGGCGGTGAACGAAGAAAATGCGGCTTTTGGGCGCGTGGTAACTTCGCCTACAAACGGTGCTGCAGGCGTAGTTCCGGCTGTACTCGCTTATTATATTATTTTTTGTGACGGAAATTTTGATGATAATATTATCCGGTTTTTATCAACTGCTTCTGAAGTAGGGTGCATGTTTAAAAAAGGCGCGACAATTTCTGCGGCCATGGGTGGTTGCCAGGCAGAAATTGGTGTTTCTTCTTCGATGGCAGCCGCAGGCCTCACCGAATGTATGGGCGGTACGCAACGACAGGCTTTGATGGCCGCAGAAATTACAATGGAACATCACCTTGGAATGACCTGCGATCCGATTTCGGGATTGGTACAAATTCCATGTATTGAAAGAAACGCGATGGGCGCGATAAAAGCTATAACAGCCAGCCAGCTTGCTTTACAGAGTGCTCCGGATTTTGCGAGAGTTACCCTGGATAATGTTATTCAAACGATGTGGGATACCGCTGTAGATATGAATAGTAAATATAAAGAAACCGCTGATGGCGGATTAGCGGTGAACGTACCGCTTGGTTTGAGTGAGTGTTAATTCTTTTTCCAGAATTTAACCGGCATCAGAAAAATTAATTATAGTAAACAAACAAAAAAAGGGAAATGCTATTTTTTGGAATAAAAGTTTTTCCAGGAAAATAGTGATTTCGTAATTTTTTGAATATAACAGTGAAGCATACACGAAAATAAATTTCTATTTCTGCTGAATGGTAAGGTTTAATTTTTATGGATGGTTACATGATTAATCTGTTATCAGTTTATGAGGCTCCTAAGTACGATTTTGTTTTAATCATCATCTTTATCACTTTTTTTCTGCAACTTTAAAAATGCACTGTGGCGTGGTGTTGGCATCACGCTGCTTTCGCCTTTTATTGATTTCCATATTACTTCATTAAAAGGAATATCCGGTGCAGCATCTTCCACAGCTAAATTAAACTTTGCAGATTCTTTTGCTAGTTTATTCCATGCGGTATTTCTTTCATCAATATTTATATTGGGAGGAATTGTGGCATAAGATGTAAAGTCGGGTGCAGCAGTAAAAGATCTGAATAACGGCATGGCTGCTGCATCATACTGGCTCATTGGAGGCAGCCCAAGAATGAGTTCCATTGTTCTTAATAAACCAGAGGTTGAATACATGGTATGATCCACAAAGTTTCGTTTTACATAAGGGCTAATTAGATATGCCGTGGAGCGGTGTGCATCCACGTGATCAGGGCCATTTTGCGCATCATCTTCCACAATAAAAATTGCCGATTCTTTCCAAACAGGGCTATTTGATATATGTTCTATAAAACGACCTACAGCCAAATCATTGTCAGCGGCGGCAGCGTACGGTGTGTAGGCACCTCTTTTCATTCCGCTTGTATGATCGTCAGGAAAACGAAGGGTGGAAAATTTTGGTAAAACATTCTTTACAACCAAAGAATCAAAATCATGCTCCCAGATTTTTTCCCGATAAACATCCTGGATACTTAAATCAAAATCTGGAAAACCGAGGCAAAAATGATCTATGATTGAAGGCAAAATGGGTTCTTTTCCATCATGAACAAATTCGCCATAATTCCTATAACTGATACCCGCGCGTTTGCAGTAATCCCAAATAAATCCTTTTGCGGGGTAAGCAATTTCGCGGGTTCCTTCATAATCATAATTGCCACCACGATTGCTGTAATTGGTAGGCCATGTTTTTTCCACATAATCTGTCGCATAAGCGGCTGTACTCCAGTTATGGCCGTCAGCACTGACTTCTGCGTCATCATAAAAATTATCAAGCAACACAAAATTTCTTGCCAATGCATGAAGATTCGGCGTGATCTTTTCACCAAAAAGACATAAAGAACTATCGCCGTTTCCTTCCTGCATGTCGCCCAAGACCTGGTCGTAAGTGCGGTTTTCTTTGATCACATAAAATACATATTTTATGGGAGAAGAAGCGCCAACTTTTTGGGGGATTGGATTGCCAAATTCACCGGCAGCCAATGCTTCTTTATTTTTATTGTAAGGAGTATTTTTATAAACTTTTTTAGAATATTTCTCCAATTCAGGCAATGTAGGAATTGGAATAAATGAAATCGATCCCTTAAATAAACTGCCAATATATTGCACCGGTTGTTTGGTTTCGGAAGTGATTTCTTTTTGATAAGGCGATTTTATTTTTTTATTATCAGGTTGTGGCCCATAAGGATTTGCCATTGACTCAAATCCTTTTCCATTTGTAACTAAAAGTATATTCCCAACCACACGAACACACGTAGGATACCAGCCGGTAGGAATAAATCCGAACGATCTTGATGAGCCTGGTTGTGAAACATTAAAAACTGAAAGACAATTATTATCCGCATTGGCGATGTACAATGTTTTGTCGTCGCCTGATAATGCAACACCGTTGGTGGTACTTCCTGTAGGTGCATTTGGAAAGAGGCTGGCAGAGAGGGTTTCAATCACTTTCTGTTTTTTGGTATCAATGACGGAAACGCTGTTGCTGTTAGCATTGGCCACAAAAAGAAAGTCTCCATTTTTTGTGAAGACCATATCATTTGGGTGACTTTCGGTTGTGATGGAATCTGTAATGACCGATTTTTTCACATCAAAAATCAGTACTTTATTTCCACCCCATAATGAAATATATAAGAGGTTTTTTTTAGGATTTAATAAACAGGTATATGCTTCAGCGCTTAATAGAATTTGCTGAATAATCTTTTGGGTTTTTGTATTACAAACGTAAAGGGAATTGTTTTCTTTTGTTACAGCAAACAATCGGGAATGTGTATCGTCCAATGCGATTCCGGTAATGCCGATTTTATTAGGCCATTTCTTTCCCAATACAATTGAATCCTGTAAAATGAGCCGATCATTAATTATTTTAAATCGCAAAATCATATTTTGATTTGCTGCCGAAGCATACAAATATTTACTGTCGTTGCTGAATTGCAAACCTACCCACGCTGCCTTCATTTTTGTGAATGACAATAATTTTTTCGGATTAATCTGAATCAATTCTATTCCCTCGATTCCGTTACCATTGTCAGTAATCGCAGCGTATTTTTTAGATGGTGAGATCGCAATATTTAAGGGCAGATCACTGCTAAGATTCATTGCTGTTCCTGCAGGAGAAAGAGACCATCCATTCGGCAACTGCACTGGTTTTGGAACAAAAATAGTTTGAGCATTTATTTGTAAAGAGAGGAGAAAAAAAACCAGCAGCCCAATTGAAAAATAAATTTTACGCGACATTAATTTGTGGGTTAAATGAAGTTCAAAATTAAGTAAACTGATGCTGATGGAGTTCTTTATTTCTTTGGATAAAATTATTTTTTTCTTTTAAAATTCAAATCCTGGAAGTCAAAACTAAAGTCAGTTAATGGAGAAATTGGTTTCATTTTTATTTCATCAGGTTTTCCTTCATAATCCAAATCAAACATAACAAAGGCATCAGCGTCCATGCTTCTGTCATTCCATTTTACTATAAATGTATTTCCTTTATATGCAATCATTTCGCCGCTAAGCCGTGGAGAATTTTTTGAATCGAACCATGGCTTGTCATTCTTCTCAGAGATTACTACATCCCCAAACCAAGGATCATTATAGGTTCCTTCGTATTTTGCGATGTCAATTTTTGTTGTGTTTTTTTTCTGTTCTGTGATGATGTCATCCCAAATTTTATCAGTAATTTTTTTTGCGTTGGCTTCTTGTTTAAGCACATTATCATAATATTCCTTTACCCGATCTTTTCCTTTTATTCCATAATAGCTGTCCTTAATTGTATTTGTGATTGCTGTGAAAGCCGCGCCTGACTGCTGGTTGGTGAATACGATGATTCCCAGTTTCATCTCAGGAATTAAAGTTACCTGCGTTACAATTCCCGCAAGGCCACCCGTGTGCGTTGGAACTTTGAATCCATTTTCATCACTCAAAAACCAGCCAAGTCCGTAAGAAGCAAAATGCGTGTTATAAGTAGTTTTTCCGTAAACCGGGATGATGGTTTGTGGCGTCCACATTTCTGCGTGCGTTTTTGGGAATAGCAATTGTTTGTCTAAATCGGGGCCATATTTTCCATCATTCATTTGCATTATGATCCATTTGCTCATGTCATGAACAGAACTGTAAATACCACCAGCAGCATCTGCCACATATTTCCAGTCACGGTGAATTACCTGCACTTTTCCATCCAACGGCGCATGCGGATCTATCACATTATTTTTGTCTTTTAAAAGATCATAATTGGGAGCGCTTTCTGTCATTTGCAAAGGATCCATTATTTTAGTTTGGATAAAGTCTTCCCATTTCATCCCTGAAACCCTTGCTACCACTTCGCCTGCAACGATGTACAATAAATTATCATAATCATATTTAGTCCTGAATTGTGAAGTTTGTTTTAAATATCTCAGGTTATAGATGATGTCTTTTAAAGTAAATGTGCTGCTGTCGGGCCAGATCATAAGCTGTCTCTTAT
>JBEPVG010000044.1:0-9456 GCA_041691175.1 Chitinophagaceae bacterium | reverse complement strand
GGATTACATAACCGGGCATTTTGGATAAAAAAATTAATAAAAAAATTAAAACGATATGGCATTATTTAATTGGAAACAAAAATTAACTCCGTTGGATAACGAATTACAACAATTAAAATCAGAAACCATCAACATGTGGGAATTGGTTTTATCTCAGTTGAAAAAAACGGAACAGGCTTTGACAAATATGGATAAAGACCTGGCTCGCGAAGTAATAATGACAGAGAAAAGAGTGAACGCTTATGAATTAAAAATTGACAGCGATTGCGAAGATATTATTGCGTTGTTTGCACCGGTTGCAATTAATTTGCGCTTCCTGCTGGCTGTTTTAAAAATAAATATGAATCTCGAACGCACGGGTGACATTGCAGAAGGAATCTCCAAATTTATTGTAAATAGTCCTGTTGATTTTAATAATGAATTGCTCCAAATTACCCGTGTGATTGAAATGTTCAAACAGGGAAATGAAATGATTTATGAAGTAATGAATGCTTTTGAAAAAGAAGACACCACGCTGGCACGAAAGGTTTTTAGGAAAGATGATTTATTGGATGAAATCAACAAAAATGCCGCTTCGACGGTTATAGAATATATTCAAAACAATCCGGCGAAAATTAAATCAGCGCTATGTATTTTATCTTCTATTAGAAAATTAGAGCGCGTTGGCGACCAGGCAAAAAATATGGCGGAAGAAATAATTTTCTATTCCGAAGCAAAAGTTTTAAAACATAAACCCAAAAATAAAAAGGATAAAGGCGAAAACGATGAATAGATTTTGAAAAATAAAATAGAAAATAGAAATCTTCAATAAAAGTTCTTTTACTGATCTTCAAAATTCCTTCAAAATCATTTCGTAATTTTTCCAAAAATTTCCAGGTGAAAATATTAATTATAGAAGATGAAAAAAGCCTGAGCGAAAGCATGGCCACGTATCTCTCTTCACAGGATTATCATTGCGATGTCGCTGAAGATTATACGACCGCTGAATACAAAACTGAATACAATAATTACGATTGTATTTTGTTGGATATTACTTTACCGGGTGGAAATGGTTTAAAGATTCTTGAACAATTAAAAGAAGATAAAAAAACGGATGGCGTTCTGATTATTTCTGCGAAGAATTCTTTGGATGATAAAATAAAAGGCCTCAATCTTGGCGCCGATGATTATTTATCTAAACCGTTTCATTTGTCAGAATTAAATGCGCGGATAGCTGCAATAATAAGAAGAAAAAAATTTGATGGGAATTCTATTTTGCAGTTTGAAAATATAACTATTAATACACAAAGCAAAACAGTAACTGTAGAAAATAATTTGGTTGAACTTACCAAAAAAGAATACGAATTGCTGCTTTATTTCGCTTCCAATAAAAATCGTATTATTTCCAAAGAAGCCATAGCAGAGCACCTTTGGGGAAATGACATGGCTGGTAATTTTGATTTTATTTATACCCACATCAAAAACCTAAGAAAGAAATTAATGGATGCCGGAGAGGCAGATTATATTAAATCTGTTTACGGAATGGGTTATAAATTTACCGGCAAATGAAATTACTTGCCAAATATAACAGGGTAAATATTCCTATCACAATCGCTACGCTTTTATTAACCAGTTTTGTTTTTTATTTTATAATTCATTATGTGCTGATACACCAGATTGATAAAGATCTGCGTATTGAGCAGCAAGAAATTATTCACTACATAAAAGAAAAAGGTGTATTGCCGGAATTCTCTAATTATAAAGACCAGCAGGTCGAATTTCAGCCCTCAAATAATACCTTTTTTAAATCCGGATTTTCCACCGAATTTGAATACAATCAAAAAGAAGATGAAACAGAATCATATAGAAAACTGGAGTTTTTAGTAACAGCCAACGGGAATAATTATATTGCCAAAGTAAAAAAATCACAACAGGAAACAGAAGATATTGTTCAACTGATTTTGAAAATCATTTTATCAGTAATTATTTTTTTACTATTTGTGCTTTTTATTGTCAACCGGTTTTTATTGACAAAATTATGGAAGCCATTTAATCATACTTTAGAACAACTAAAGCAGTTTAATCTTTCTTCAAAAAATAAAATGGTACTGCAGAAAACTGGTATAAATGAATTTGAAGAGTTGAACAAGACGGTGCTTTCCATGACCGAAAAAGTGAGTAAAGATTATGAATTATTAAAAGATTTTACTGAGAATGCTTCGCATGAAATTCAAACCCCTTTGGCCATCATCAGGAATAAAATTGAACTATTGTCTCAATCCGAAAATCTTGATGATTCACAGGTCAACGCCATTCAAAGTTTAAACGATGCTGCTTCAAGGCTTTCAAAACTGAATCAATCTTTATTATTGCTTGCAAAGATTGAAAACCGGCAATTTGAAAATACAGAAAAGATCAATCTTTCAATCGTTCTAAACCAAAGTATTGAAAATTTTGAAGAACTGGCATCGATAAAAAATATCATCATTGAAAAAAATATCGGGGAAGATATATTTATTGAAATAAACGATTCTCTTGCAGAAATTCTTGTTTCAAATATTATTTTAAACGCTATAAAACACAATTACCAGAATGGAAATATAAAAATTAATCTTACCGAAAATCTATTAACAATAAGTAATACAGGCCCGATGCCACATGAAAACACTTCTGTTTTGTTTGAACGTTTTAAAAAAAATTCTTCCTCCGGCGATTCAATCGGACTGGGACTGGCGATTGTAAAAACAATCTGCGAGACCTATGGTTTTCATATTTCTTATTTATATGAAGATGGAATACATTTAGTAAAATTATCATTGCATTAAATCAAATCTATTTTAATTCCTCAAATTTTCTCCAGAATCTGTTTTTATGTTTGTTGAATTAACCAAATTGAGATTCACAGAAAAGATGTAATTTTTGATGAAAACGGAAAATTTGTAAAAGAAGAAAAGTAAAAAAACCATATTGCACGATATCAGCTTCCTGATCCATGATCTGGAGGCTTTTACCTTATAAGAATGAATAAAAAATATTTAATAATAATAGGTTGTTTTCTTTTCCCAATATTTTCTATTGCGCAAAATAAAACCCTTGATTATTTTATCAACAAATCGCTAAATAACGATCCTAAATTTTCAGAATTTCAGAATTTAATTTTAGCAAATAAAATAGACAGCTCAATAATTGTTGCAGGAAATAAAATTCAGGTTACAGGAAACGGAAACGCTTACTATGCACCGATCGTAAATGGTTACGGTTATGATGCAGCGATTACAAATGGACAACAACTTTCTGTCTTAGTTGCAGTAAACAAACAAATTTATAATAAACGAAATCTGAGCTTGCAATTCAAAACTTTGCAATTGCAAAATGATTCATTGGCTAATTCTGCTGCCATCTATAACCAGGATATTAAGAAGGCAATTATCACCCAATACATCACCGCTTATAGCGAACAGCTTCAATTGGTTTTTAATGATGAACTCATTGATCTTTTAACCAAAGAAGAAGAATTATTAAAAAAGCTCACGCAAAAAAATGTTTATAGACAAGCCGACTATTTATCATTCCTGGTTACACTTCAACAGCAAAGATTAACGAGAAATCAGTTAATGGTTCAATATAAAAATAATTATGCAACGCTTAATTATCTTGCAGGAATAATTGACACAACTACTGAAACACTTTCCGAGCCTGATATTGAGGTAAAAAATACTTTATCGGGTAATACTTCTTCTTTCATTTTAAACTATAAAATAGACAGTCTGCGTATTCTCAATGAAGCCGACATTATTAAATATCAGTATCGTCCTAAAGTAAATCTGTTTGCCGATGCGGGATATCAATCTACTTTTATTTTGACTCCTTATAAAAATTTTGGGTATAATTTCGGAGTCAATCTGACCATTCCAATTTATGATGGCCATCAGAAGAAATTACGGTTTTCTAAATTAGATATTGAGGAAAGAACGCGCCAAAAGAAGCAGAACTTTTTTTACAATCAATACCATCAGCAGATTCAACAATTGCAACAACAACTAAATGACCTTGAAAACATTGCTGCACCTGTGAATAAACAAATTGAATATCTTGAAGCCTTGATAAAAGTGAATGGAAAATTATTGGAATCCGGCGACATAAGGATTACAGATTATGTACTCGCTTTAAATAATTATATCACTGCAAAAAACCTGTTAGTCCAAAATAAAATTGAACGTTACTTAGTCATTCAACAACTCAATTATTGGAATATGAAATTGTAAATGTGGAATAAAATGAAGAAATATTTAGCTAAATTAAAATATTCACTACTCGCCTGTCTGCCGGTAGGCATGGTTTGTTTATTTTTTGTAGGATGTAATTCCGCGAAAACAGATAATTCAAATGACACCCCGGAAGTGCGTACACCCGTAACTGTCACTTCTGTTTCTGTCATGCCGCTGAATGAATATATCGAATTGAACGCGACGTCCACTTACATTCTACAAAATTTTGTAAAGTCAACCCTGATCGGATACATTCAAAAATCGAATATCAAATTTGGCGATTATGTACACGCGGGGCAAGCTTTATTTGTATTAAAGACCAAAGAGGCCAGCGCCATTGGAAACGCGGTGAATCAATTAGATTCCAGTTTTAATTTTTCAGGCGTAAATGTAATCCGCGCAGGCGCTTCTGGCTATGTAATGCAGATAAATCATCAACGGGGCGATTATGTTCAGGACGGCGAACAATTAGCGATAATAAGCGATGCAAATAGCTTTGCGTTTGTAATGAATGTGCCTTACGGAGACAAACCTTTTGTTTCTATCGGAAAGCACGTGCAGATAATCTTGCCGGATGCAGTAGTGCTTGATGGAAGGATTGCTTCATCGTTACCGTTAGTGGATTCCGTAACTCAAACACAGTCTTATTCCATAAAAGTAAACGCCGGACATACCATACCGGAAAATTTAATTGCTAAAGTGAAAATCCTGAAAACATCAGTTAATGATGCGCAAACATTGCCTAAAAGTTCTGTTTTGTCTGATGAAACCCAAACAAAAAATTGGGTAATGAAAATGATGAATGATAGTACTGCAGTAAAGGTACCTGTCAAAACAGGTATTGAAAAAGGAGATACGGTACAAATTGTTTCGCCACAATTTTCATCGCATGATAAAATTTTATCAGGAGGAAATTATGGTTTGTCTGATACCGCTTTAGTGAAGGCATCTGCCGACTCGTCCAAAGGACAATATTAAGAATAAGGATTAAGAATAAGGAATAATTAAGAAAATGAATAATGAAAACGACCATATAGAAAGTTCTTCAGAACCCTATCGCGTAAAAAAGCGAAATAATGAACAAGGGGGCTTTTTTACCGCCTATAAAAGTCCGCTCACGGTTATTCTTTTCGTTTTGATCGGAGGCGGATTATTTGCTTACAGCAAGCTAAAGACTTCGCTGTTTCCCGAAATAACATTTCCCAAAATAAAAATCATTGCAGATGCAGGCCTGCAGCCGGTTGACAGGATGATGGTAACGGTAACACGCCCTCTGGAACTTGCCATCAAGCAAATACCTGATCTCACAAAGATAAGAAGTGTTACCAGCAGGGGAAGCTGTGAAATATCTGCATTCATTAGTTGGAATGCCAATGTAGACATCAGCCAGCAAAAAATAGAAGCCAGGATAAACGAAATAAGAAATACATTACCCCCCAATATAAATATTACCGTTGAGAAAATGAATCCCTCCATTCTGCCGGTAATGGGTTATTCTTTAGAAAGCCATGATCTTTCTCCAATAGAATTAAAGCAATTGGCGGTTTATACCATAAAGCCCTATTTGAGCCAGGTTGCGGGCGTTTCGCAAATACAGGTTATTGGAGGAAAATCAAAAGAATACTGGGTAAAGTTAAATCTGCAAAAAATGAGTACGCTCTCTATTACACCAGATTCGATAGATGCTGCTCTCAATCAAACCAATTTTATTAAATCAAATGGATATCTTTCTGATTACCGTTTTCTCTACCTTACCGTTACTGATGCCGCCGTACAATCATTAAATGAATTAAAAAACGTGGTGGTAAGTAACCATGGCAGGCGGATCGTTCTGTTGAAGGATATTGCCGATATAGAAGTAAACGAAGCTGTCGAGTATATAAAAGTAAATGCCAATGGTAGAGAAGGAGTATTAATTGGAGTGGTAAAGCAACCCAACAGTAATTTGGTAGATGTATCCACGCAAATGAAAAATAAAATAGCTCAGCTTAAAAACATTTTACCTAAAGACGTTACCATAAAGCCTTATTATGTACAAGCCGATTTTGTAAATACTTCGGTTAAAAGTGTGACGGATAGTTTATGGATCGGGCTTCTGCTTGCAATAATTGTAGCAATAATTTTCCTGCGTTCATTTAAAGCAAGTGCCACTATTTTAATCATTATACCCGTAACACTTGGTGCTACATTGATCGTTTTATATGCTATTGGTTATACATTAAATATAATGACGCTTGGTGCTATAGCGGCTTCATTGGGATTAATTATAGATGATGCCATTGTAGTGATAGAGCAAATTCACCGAACGCATGAAGAAAATCCTCATGATGAATACAAGCACGTTGTTCAAAATGCCATTCATTTTTTGTTTCCCGCAATGGTGGGTTCTTCTATTAGTACCATCGTTATTTTTATTCCTTTTATTTTAATGAGCGGCGTTGCCGGAGCTTATTTTAATGTGCTTACCAACACCATGATCATTACATTGGTTTGTTCCTTTTTTGTAACATGGATCGGGCTGCCGGTTGTGTATCTTTTATTTTCACGAAAAAAGAAAAAGCCCTTCGGAAAGCTCAGGGTGACAAATGAAAAAATACATCGGCAGGGATGGGTAAAATGGTTTATCCTAAAACCATGGATCAGCTTTATTTTTATTGGAATATTAGTATTATGTATTTATCTTATTTTGCCCAATCTTAAAACAGGTTTCCTTCCTCACATGGACGAAGGAAGCATTGTGCTTGATTACTCCTCTATACCGGGAACTTCCTTAAACGAAACCGATCGGGAATTACAGCAAGTTGAAAAAATAATAACTACTACACCTGAGGTAAGAGCTTATTCGCGCCGCACAGGAACCCAAATGGGTTTCTTTATAACCGAGCCTAACAGGGGCGACTATCTTATTGAGCTTAAAAAAAACAGGAACAAAACCACCGACCAGGTTATCGAAGAAATCCGAAAACGAGTTGAAGCATCACAGCCGGAACTTAGAGTTGATTTCGGGCAGGTAATTACTGATATGCTTGGTGACCTTATGACTTCTGTGCAACCTATTGAAATAAAAATTTTTGGAGATGACATACAAAAACTTAATACACTTGCCAAACAAGTAAGCACCATTCTTGAAAATACCAAAGGCACTGCGGATGTATTTGACGGTATCACTATTGCAGGGCCTTCATTAAGCGTTCATCCTGACTTCTCAAAAATTGCACAATATGGCATATCTCCGGCTAACTTCCAATACCAGGTGCAGACCGCTTTAGAAGGAAATGCGGTCGGAAATGTCTTTGAAAATAACCGTCTTTACCCGGTAAGGTTAGTATATCCGGGAAGCAGGTCAATCAGTGTGGAGGATTTAAAAAATTTAAAAATATTTTTGCCCGATGGTAGGTTGAAGCCCATTAGCGAACTGGCAACAGTAATCATTAACCCAGGTGCTGCAGAAATTGAAAGAGAAAATTTACAATCAATGGGCGTAGTTTCTGCACGGCTCGATAACCGCGATCTTGGAAGCACGATAACAGAGATTAAAAGCAAAATAAACACAAACATTAATCTGCCCAAAGGTTATACAATTGAATATGGTGGCGATTATGCACAACAGCAACAATCATTTTCCGAGCTTTTAATGATACTGATTGCATCAAGCATATTGGTATTTGGTGTTATCCTTTTTTTATTTAAAGATATAAAAGCCGCGATTATTATTTTAATACTCGCCGTACTGGGAATTTCCGGAAGTTATCTTGCCTTATTTATTACCGGAACTACATTAAATGTTGGCAGCTATACCGGTCTTATCATGATTGTAGGTATCATCGGAGAAAATTCAATATTTACTTTTCTCCAATTTAAACAAAATCTAAAAACAGATTCAGTAACAGAATCAATCGTTCAATCAATTTCAATAAGGCTGCGCCCAAATCTTATGACAGCACTCGGTGCTATTATCGCCTTAATGCCTCTTGCTTTAGGAATAGGTGCCGGTGCAGAATTACATCAGCCTTTAGCCATAGCTGTTATTGGCGGTTTTTTAATAGCGCTTCCCCTGATATTAATTGTGCTTCCATCCATGCTGAGGTTGTTTTATAAAAATCGAAAAATGAGCACAGTAAACGATTTAAATATAATCAGCAGTTCCTAATTAAAAGATCGTTGAATCCTTTATTCAATAAATTGGTTCCAGTCTTCGCATAAAGAAAGAAGATTTTCTATTTTTATTGAGGTATCCACTATGGAATATTATTTCAATTTTGAATTTTATTGACTTTCCTGGATTTTTTATTTTAAAGCCTTGCAATTAGGCAAAGTATCAATGGCAGCGCCGATTGATAAAATGAGTGTTGTTTTTGCGATCATCTTAGCCGTTGTTTTTTTAGGCGAACCACTTACATGGAAAACTGTTGCCGGAGCTTTGCTGATAATAGGTGGAAGCGTTGTTTTGATTTTATGAGAAATTTAGCTAAAAAAATACTTCCTATCTAATGAGGCTTTATAAAAATTCCAAAAAGGAACAGCGATTTAGTTTAACTTTTATACATGCCACCAAGTTTCAAAAATTAGCCTTTAGATTTGCAATTAAATTTTAATTCTTGATCATATTCTACCATCTTTTTTTAATCGTCTATAAAGCCGGAGTTTACCTGGTTTCTTCCGGAAATAAAAAAGCACAACTGTGGATCTCAGGAAGAAAAAATATTTTTGAAAAATTAAAATCAGCTTTAGATCCTATAACAAATAAAAAAAGAATTTGGATGCATTGCGCCAGTCTTGGTGAGTATGAGCAAGGTCGTCCTGTTTTACAAAAAATTAAAGAAGACTTTCCTGACGCAATAATTGTAATCACTTTCTTTTCTCCATCCGGATTTGAAATTGTAAAAAATAATAAGGATTTTAAAAACGTTTTCTATCTGCCGATGGATTCAAAAAATAATGCAATAGAATGGATAAATATTTTAAAACCCAATCTGGTTCTTTGGGTAAAATATGAATACTGGCATTTTTATTTAAACGAAATAAAAAGAAAAAATATTCCATTGCTAATGATTTCCGGAGTTTACAGAAGTAACCAAATATTTTTTAAATGGTATGGTGGTTTTTATAAAAGTATGCTGAATTGTTTCACACATTTTTTTCTTCAGAATGAAAATTCAAAAAAACAATTAAAAAAAATTATTCGGGAAGAAATGATCACCATTTCAGG
>JBEPVG010000043.1:0-9466 GCA_041691175.1 Chitinophagaceae bacterium | reverse complement strand
ACAAAATTTAAATTATACTTTGCTGCTTCCACTTCTGTCGGATCTTCTTCGGTTACATCGCGCATGGACGCAATATCAGGATGACGCAATAAAGCATTGTCGTCAATATTCATTTTGCAATCAACAGCAATTATTTTTGAATCACTTGTTTTGAACATCGGATTTATTTCCAACATGCTGCAATCCAGGCCAACAAAAGCCTTGTATAAATTGGTAACAAACTTTACACAATACTTAAAAGCGGTTCCACTCAATCCCAGATTGAAGGCGATTTTACGAGCCTGGAATGGCAACAAACCACCGCCCGGATGCACCCATTCTTTGAATATTTTTTCAGGTGTATCATGCGCTACATCTTCAATATTCATTCCACCTTCAGTACTATACATCACCACATTTTTCCCTTTGGATCGATCCATTAAAATGGATAAATAAAATTCTTTCACTGGCTCGGGCCCGTCATAATAAACGTCCTGTGCTACAAATATTTTGCTTACTAATTTCCCTGCTTCACCTGTCTGAACAGTTACTAAAGTGCCGCCCAAAATATTTTGTGCAATTGTTTTTACATCTTCTAAACTTTTGGCCACGGCCACACCTCTTTGTTCTGATCCGCGAATTTTCCCTTTGCCTCTTCCACCTGCATGTATCTGCGCTTTGATCACCGCAAACTTGCTCCCATGCTCACTATTAATAAAACGGTAGGCATCTTCCGCTTCTGTAACCGTACTGCAAGCAATCCCTTCCTGCACTGGAACACTATACCTTTTCAATAATTCTTTCGCCTGATATTCATGTAAATTCATAGAAAAAAATTTTCGCAAAGATAATCTGTAAAAAATAAATTATTCCGGCATATATAGTAAAACTGCAAAACTGAATGATCAAAAATTTATAATTATTCTGTAGGAAATAAGATGAAAAAACTAAAACTTCAATGTAAATACACTGCCTTCCCCCGGCACAGAATGTACGGTGATATTGCCTTTGTGTAACATCATAATTTGTTTGCACAAACTTAAACCCACACCACTTCCGGTTTTTTTTGTACTGAAAAAAGGAATAAAAATATTTTCTAAAATTTCTTCGGGTATGCCTGTACCGTTATCCGCTACTTTTATTAAAACTTTTCCATTATTGCTTATCATTCCATATAAAGTAATCCTCGCTTCCAGTTGGTCTTTCAGCGCTTCCTTCGCATTTACAACCAGGTTTATCAGAACTTGTTCTATCAGGCTCGGATCAATTTCTACTTCCAAACCCGGATCTTTTAAAACAATATCCATTTCAATATTTTTTTGATCCAGCGTCGGTTCCATCAACTGGTACAAATTTTCAAAAAGATCGCGGACATAAACTTTTTTCAAATTTGGCTTGGTAATTTTATTCAGATTCCGATAGGTTTCTGCAAATTTTAATAAACTTTCACTGCGTCTTTTTATCGTTTCGATTCCAATTTCAAGGTCATGAACAGCGCCCTCATTGTTATCGAGATGAGCAATAGATTTTTGCAAACGATTCTTTAGCGTGTCGGCCAGCGAGGAGATTGGAGCAACGGAATTCATAATTTCATGCGTCATCACACTCAACAATTTTTGCCATGCTTTTGATTCTGTTTCATCAAGCGCTTCATTAATATTTTGAAAAGCTATGAGCATAAATTTTTTCCCGTCAGTTTGAAAAGCCGTAGCCGACAACAATATTTTAAAAGAACGGTTTTCCAAACGCACAACGGCAATCTTACTTTCGCCTGGATTTAAAGAAACGATTTGATTATGTAACTCTTCATCACGCCTGTTTAACGAATAAATCGTTTTCAAATAAGGTACCTGCAACATTCTCTTCAACGATTCATTCATCCAGATCACTTCTCCATTTTCTGAATCATAAGACAAGATTCCGGTATCAACAAGCTCCAATATTTTTTGCAAATATTGATGGGATGTTTCTTTCTCTTTACTGATATCTTTAAAAGTAGAAGTGATTTGATTAAAACCTTCACGCAAAGGCTGCAATTCAATCGGAGCGTGCTTTACATCGAAATATCTTGAAAAATCACGATAATGAATGGACTCTACAAACTGCTTCAATTCCTTTTGTGCTTTGTATTGAAAACGATAAAGCTCGCCCAACTGGTAAATGATTATTGGAGTTAATAATAAAAGATAAATAAAAGTAGCGTTTATCAATAAATAAGACGCTGCCATCAGCGTTATAAACAAAAGTAGTATTCGGATAAAAATTTTAAATTCGATTCGTTTAAGCATGTTTATACATTTTTTTCAGCTTTCGGCTTCCATCTAAATATCGTATTTACTCAATCTTCTATACAACGCAGTTCTTGTCAAACCCAGCTCCTTGGCGGCTTTGCTAATGTTACCACTGTGCTTTTCTATAACCCTCAAAATGGTATTTTTTTCTACAGAACTTAAATTCATTTCTTTGGGTTCTTCTTCTTTTGCAACTACGGATTCAATGGGAGAAAAGATCAAATCTGACGCAGAAAGCATTTCTCCTTCCGACATAATCACGGCTCTTTCCATGGTATATTGCAATTCACGCACATTCCCCGGAAAAGAATATTGTTTCAATTTCTCTATTGCTTTTGCATCAAATTCAAGATTTGTTTTTAAATACTTTTTTGAATAAACATTCACAAAAAGATTCGCTAATAAAATGATGTCAGTCTCTCTTTTTCTTAAAGGAGGAACCATGATTTCAACTGTATTGATGCGGTAAATTAAATCTTTTCTAAATCGGTTTTCATTTGCCAGCTCGATAAGAGGCAGATTGGTAGCACATATCAGGCGAATGTCAATGTTGATTGGAATATTACTTCCTAACCTGGTCACCTGGCGGTTCTGCAAAACACTCAATAATTTTGATTGCTGTTGCAAAGTGATGTTTCCAATTTCATCTAAAAATAAAGTGCCTCCGTTTGCGGCTTCAAATCTTCCTTCGCGGTCTTCTGCTGCGCCGGTAAATGCGCCTCTTTTATGACCGAATAATTCACTTTCAAAAAGAGATTCTGTTAATGCGCCGACATCAACTTTGATAAAAGGTTTTTTTGCACGCAAAGAATTTTCATGAATCGCTTTTGCAATTAAATCTTTTCCCGTTCCGTTTTCACCAAGCACTAAAATATTCGCATCCGTTGGAGCAATTTTTTCTATTTTAAAAAAAATATCTTTCATCACTTCAGAATTACCAACCAGTTCTTTTCCGATAACAGATGATACAGAAACAATGCGCTCATCAGCCTTTCCTTTTTCTTTTAAATTCTTTTTTATACAATCAATCAACTTTTCATTATGCCACGGTTTCACCATAAAATCCGAAGCACTTTCTTTTAAAGATCGTACCGCCAGGTCAATATCACCATAAGCTGTAATCATGATCACCGGCGCATTTGAGCCAAATTCACGAATTTTTTTTAACCAGAAAATTCCTTCATTACCCGTGTTGATAGAACTGTTGAAATTCATATCAAGCAGAATAAGGTCGAAAGATTTTTGGGATAAAAGATGTCGGATGTTTTCAGGATTTTTTTCAGTCACTACTTCTTTCACCTCTGTTTTCAATAGCATTTTTACAGCTGTCAAAACATCTGTGTCGTCATCAATAATTAAAATTGCGGCAGTTTTTACATTCATTGTTTGTACAATTTTTTTATAGAACAGCCACGAATTTCGCAAATGAAAACAAAAATCCATGCTATTTCTTTGTTTACTGGTAATACTTCTTCATAATTTGTGGTCATTTGTTCATTTCTTAGCCCATTTCCTGATCCCTGATGATCAGTGAATTCATTAGCAAAACAAAATACGAATTCACATTATTTCTTTGTCTACTGTAAAAAAATATTTCATTCTTAATCTTCTAATTCACCACTGTTTCAAAAACGGATACTCACTGTATCATAAGCGGACACTGCATTTGATACAATTAAAAAAATCATCCTGAGAAGCAATGAGTTATGTTTTGGCACAGCTTTGTATCATAGGTATTCACCCGAACGAATGACAAAATCGGACGGAGAAATTAAAACGGTTTGAATTCTAAAAAATTAAAAAAATTGTAACTAAAAAGAATGTGAACCGTATTTAGAAAAAAAACTTTCAATTTTTAAAAAACAAAAATCATGAAACTGCAATCAAACAATTTATTAGAAAATCTGACAAAAACTGAATTAAAAATTCTGGCCACAGAAGTTAAGGAAACCGTGGCTGTAAATTTTAATAAAGAAAGAAAAAAAATATTCAGCGCCGCCCAATTATGGGACATTCAACGCCGCAGAAAAAATCTTTCTATTCAAAAAAATTATTTCTGATTTTTATTCAAAAAAAATCCGACAAAGCGCGTGTATCAAAAATGAACGGGAAGTGTATCAAAATCGTACACTTTTAGAAAATTATCTTTTCTAAATCACTGAAAAACAATAGAATAAATAATGGCATGGCTTTGCGTATTTATCAGGTGATAAAATAGTATTCTAAAAAAATCAAAACATAGTTTTCGTAGCCGGATTTAAAAAAAAGTTATGGACAGAGTAATTGAAAAAAAGAAATGGTCTAAAAAAAGGATTCTAACCATTGGTGGAATCGTAGCCGTGGTGGCATTGATTGCTGCAAGCTACTATTTCACATCAGGGAAGAGCAAACTCAATGTGGACACGGATCGCGTAACAATCAGTGAAATTAAAAAGGGAACTTTCCAGGAATTTATTCCGGTGAATGGCGTGGTTCTTCCGCTTACAACCATTTATCTCGATGCAGTAGAAGGTGGACGTGTAGAGGAAAAATATGTGGATGATGGCGCAATTATGAAAAAAGGGCAACCGATTTTGAGATTGTCAAATACGGATATACAATTAGGGCTTGTAACTCAACAAACGAATGTTTATAATCTGCTTACCCAAATGCAGATTTCTAAAAATGCTGCACAACAAAATACAGTATCCAAACTGAATCAAATGACTGATGTGGAAAGTCAATTAAAAGAAGCTGAACGAATTTATAATTTAGATAAGCACTTGTTTGAACAAAAAGCAATCGGTTCACAGGAATTTCAAAAAGCCAAAAATGATTATGATTATTATTTGCAAAAAGAGAAACTGACTCAGCAAATCCTTCACCAGGATTCTATCTCCAATGAACAACAAATTCATCAATCGCGGCAATCATTTGAAGGCTCTCAAAACGCCTTGAATGTGATGCGTCAGAAAGTAGGCGATTTGATTGTTCGTGCACCAATTGATGGACAATTAACTTCCCTGGATGCAGAAATCGGGCAATCAAAAAACAAAGGTGAAAGGCTGGGTCAAATAGATGTATTGAGTGGCTACAAAGTGCGCGTAGACATTGATGAACATTACATTTCAAGAATATTTATCGGGCTGAAAGGAGATTTTGATTTCAACAATAAAACCTACAAACTCGAAATAAAAAAAGTATATACGCAAGTTACCAACGGACGTTTCCAGGTAGATATGGAATTTATTGGCGACGTTCCCCAGGGAATCCGGCGCGGACAAACATTGCAAATCCGTTTGGCATTAAGCGATGAAACGCAGGCGTTGCTCTTGACAAAAGGCGGCTTCTATCAGCAAACCGGCGGTAACTGGATCTTTAAAGTAAGCGCTAATGGAAAAACAGCCTATAAAGTTGACATACAGCTGGGCCGGCAAAACCCAGATTATTATGAAGTACTGAGCGGATTAAAAACCGGCGATAAAGTGGTAACAAGCAGTTATGAAAATTATGGAGATATGCAGGAGCTGGTTTTGAAGAAGGATTAGAAAGTTGAAGATTGAGTTTGTCATTCAAAAAATAATTCTTTCTAACATTATCGAAAAATTTCTTTCATGAAAAAAAGATTTTTAATAAAAGCGGCCATTCTTTTTTCGCTACAATTTCTTTTGCTTTTCTTAAAATTGAATGTAAATTCTGTAAACGCTTTATGCGAGTATCGTTCGCAATGTGCCAAAGAACAAAACAACCGACCTCCATTGAAAATAAATTCTTTTACGGTTTTCCCTTTTGATGATTTCCTTATTAAAATTTAAGAAGCCAATGATCAAAATTTTTCATTTTCTAATAGATAAAACTCAATTCCATTTAAAGTAAAAAACAAAAAACATGATAAAAATTAAAGACCTGGAAAAAATCTATCGCACGGAAGAAGTGGAAACTGTAGCCCTCAACAAACTTTCATTTGCTGTCAATGATGGAGAGTTTGTTGCTGTGATGGGACCATCAGGTTGTGGAAAATCAACTTTATTAAATATTCTCGGATTGCTCGACGATCCCGATAGCGGAAGCTTTATTTTCAATGGAATTGAAGTAGCTCATTTCAATGAAAGGAAAAGAGCCGACTTGCGCAAACGTAATATTGGCTTCGTTTTCCAGAGTTTCAACCTGATCGATGAACTGACTGTTTTTGAAAACGTAGAATTGCCTTTGATTTATCTTGGAGTAAAAGCCGACGAAAGAAAAAAACGCGTAGAAGCGGTTTTGGATAAAGTTCAAATCATGCACAGAAAGAACCATTATCCTCAACAATTATCCGGTGGTCAGCAACAGCGTGTGGCAGTTGCCAGAGCGGTAGTAAATAATCCAAAATTAATTCTGGCGGATGAACCTACCGGAAACCTGGATTCGTCCAACGGAAATGAAGTAATGCAAATGCTTACAGAATTAAATGAGCAGGGAACAACAATTATTATGGTTACGCACAGTGAACATGATGCGCGTTATAGTCATCGAATTATCCGAATGCTGGATGGACAAACGGTTACAGAGAATATTTTGGTTTGATAGATAATGGTGAATCGTCAACGATTAATATCCAACTCTAAATAAAAATCTAAATTATTTGTTCGTTTACTGTTCAGTAAACAGTTATGCCGAAACGAAATTAAAGACCCATGAACTACGAGCTAAAAACTATTGATCATGTTTAAGAATTATTTAAAAACAACCCTCAGAAATCTTTGGAAAAACAAAGGATATACTTTTCTGAATATTTTCGGCCTGGCAATAGGTATTGCATGCGCTGCCCTAATATTTTTGTGGGTGGAAGATGAGGTTAACTTTAACGATTACTTCGGCACCAAAGAAAATTTGTATAAAATAAAAGATAGCCAGACCTACGATGGTTCTACATTCACATTCGATGCCACGCCCGGCCCATTGGCTGCAAATATTAAATTAGAAATTCCAGGAATTAAAAATACTGCCAGAACTACCTGGGGAGATAAAAAGCTCTTTACATTAGACGATAAAAATATCTATGAAAGAGGCTTGTATGTTGATTCTTCATTTTTATCCATGTTCCATTTGAAGTTTATCCAGGGAAATGCCAGCACGGCTTTTCAGCAATTATACTCAGTGGTAATCAGTGAAAAGATGGCTGACAAGTTTTTTGGAACAACTAATGTCCTGGGGAAATCATTGAGGGTGGATAACAAACATAATTATGTAGTAAGTGGTGTTATCAAAGATTTGCCGGAAAATGTTTCTTTCCAATTCGATTGGCTCGCCCCTTTCAAAATTTTTGAGGACCAAAACTCGTGGCTACAGGCATGGGGAAATAATGGAGTAGCTACTTATGCAGAAGTACAACCCAATTCAAATATTACTGCCATCAATAAAAGATTATATAATTATGTAGGATCAAAATCTCCCGGAGCGGTTGCAAAGATGTCAATATACCCGATGAGCCGCTGGCGCTTGTATGATAGTTGGAAGGATGGAAAAGAAGTTCCCGGAAGAATTAAATATGTCAATCTCTTCAGTTTAATAGCCTGGATTATATTGGTCATTGCCTGCATTAATTTTATGAATCTTTCCACAGCCCGCTCCGAGCAAAGAGCCCGCGAGGTAGGTGTAAGAAAAGTTTTAGGAGCAGGAAAAGGAAAACTGGTCGGGCAATTCATTGGTGAATCATTGGTGATGGCTTTAATCTCAGCCGTGGTTGCTATTTGTATTATTTATGTTGCATTGCCGGGCTTCAATTCTTTAGTTGAAAAACAATTGTCACTTCATTTATTCCAGCCTCTTCATATTTTTGGATTATTAGCAATTGCTTTGATTTGCGGATTGATTGCAGGAAGCTACCCCGCTTTCTATCTTTCTTCTTTTAACCCCGTCACCGTTTTAAAAGGAATGAGAATTAAAACCAGTGGCAGAGCCGGCTTCGTGAGGAAAGGTTTGGTGGTTGTACAATTTACGATTTCCATCATTCTTATAATCGGTACCATTATTATTTATCAACAAATCAATCATGTAAAAAACCGTTCTCTCGGTTATAACAAAGACAATCTCATTTATCTTCCTTTGCAAGGAAAATTAAAAGAACATTTTAATGCGATTAAAAATGACCTGCAACAAACCGGCGTGGTAAAAAATGCAACATTAAGCCAGAGTACAATCTTGCAACTTGGAAGCAACACAGGTGATTTTCAATGGCAAGGAAAAGATCCCAATAAACAAATTTTAATTACGGTTGAAGGAGTAAGTCCTGAATACACTTCAGCAATGGGAATGAAGATAGAAAAAGGAAGAAATTTTTATACGAATATAAAATCTGATAGCAATAGTGTGATCATTAACCAAACACTTGCCAAATCCATCGGCGACAAAAATATTATTGGTACAGTAGTTTCCCGGGGCGACGACAAATACACTGTGGTAGGCGTTGTTGATGATTTTATTTATAATGATATGTATTCTCCCAGTTCTCCTTTAGCTCTTTTTGCCGATACTTCAAGTACCAATTATTTAACCATTCGCCTAAACCAAACAACCGATCTTTCGGCTTCACTGGCGAAGGTGGAGAAGGTTATAAAATCAGATAATCCAGGATTTCCTTTTGATTATAAATTTGTTGATGAACAATTTGATCAACTATTTAAAACAGAAACGCTGATTGGTAAATTAGCCAGTGTTTTTTCTATCCTTGCCATTTTCATTTCCTGTCTTGGATTATTTGGATTAGCTGCCTACACTGCTGAAAGAAGAACAAAAGAAATTGGCATCAGGAAAGTTTTGGGAGCCAGCGCAAAAGGGCTTGCCGGATTATTGTCAAAAGATTTCTTAATACTTGTGCTGGTTTCCTGTCTCCTTGCTTTTCCCATTGCCTGGTGGATGATGCATAACTGGCTTGAAGCATATGAATACCGAATTGAAATTAACTGGATGATATTCCTGCTTTCAGGTTTGCTTGCTTTGTTCATCGCAATATTGACAGTAAGTTTCCAGGCGATAAAAGCAGCCCTTGCAAATCCTGTTGAAAGTTTAAGATCAGAATGATTGAGATAATATGCTGATGGTCAATGTAAAACGAAATCAGAAAGCTATCAACCATGAACTAAAAATTATTGATCATGTTTAGGAATTATTTTAAAACCGCCATTCGTAATCTTTTCAAAAGCAAAGGATTTTCTGCGATCAATATTATAGCTGTC
>JBEPVG010000042.1:0-9529 GCA_041691175.1 Chitinophagaceae bacterium | reverse complement strand
TTTTTTACATATTTCATAGAAGTATTAGTAAACATCTGAGAATAACCGCCGTTCAACTTTACATCCTTCATTACGGCATAATTAAAAGTAAGATCCACCTCATTACCGAAAGACGAATTCGCGGAAGCGCCTGTATAATCAACTATTTTAGCGCCAGACTCATAATGATGTAAAGCAATTTGTGAATTGAATTTTTCAGAAATATTTAAACCGAAATTTAGGTAAGAATCCCAAAGTCCAACATTTTTATGCGGGCTGGAAACATAAAAATAATCCATAAAACCATAAAACTTGTGATGCGTACCATAAAGCGGGTTAAAGTAAGAAATGCTCGTCGAAGATGAGTTCATATTATTCCCACTCAAATAATCGCTACCGGCACCAACACTAATCTTTTTATTAAAATTATAATCAGCTTTAACGGCTGCCATCCAAGCATTTGTTTTTATTGAGAAAGTATTTTTTCGCGGGTTATTCCCGGTCTGATAATAATAGGTTCCACCCAAAGCCAACTTATCTTTTTTATAAAAAATGTTTCCTCCAAAAGTTTGCAAATGCGAAACGGAAGAATCAATTCTGTTTTGAATGTCAAGATTCATCATAAGAACCGAAGCAGAAAGAGCATCTGTGAATTGATATTTCATCCATAAAAATTGCATTGATTTATAAGGCTGGCTTAAAGAATTATCGAAAAATGTTCCGGTAATTTTTTCTGAATTTTGATTAAATGCAAAAGTCATATCTGCCTTTAATTTATTTTTTTCATACCGAAGCAAAACCCCGTCATGCTTGCGTCCTGCGTTGTTCCAATCTAAAGCACCCAGGATTCTTTCATCATCATAAGAAAGTATCTGGCGGCCAACTTTTATACTCCATTGAGGATTAAAATAAATCTGCGCCCATGCTTCATAAAGAGAAATATCATTCGCATTCGTTTGAACCTGTGCATCATTTCCCCACGTATTTACTGCTTGTGTACTTAATCCAATTTTCAGCTTTTGATTTTTTGTATAAGTTAATCCGAGGCGGCTTCGTTGGGCTACAAATACCGCCGGTTTTTGCCCCTCCAATATCGGGGTAAATAACCCATTTCGAAATTCTGCACGAGGCCTAATCTGAACATTTACTTTTAATTCCTGGTCTTCATTCTGAGCAAATAAATGATTGTTAGAAAGAATAATGATCAACAAAATTAATGCGATAGAAAATACTTGCTGACGTTTTAAAATCATTTTCATGGTATTTTTTTAAAATTTAAATGCAAAATTCGAGGTAAACAGTATCCTTAAAACAATTATGCATCAGTATAAAAAATGAGATCCATCATATTTTTATTGTTAATTACTTTTGCAAACATCTCTAAGAAAAAAAGAATGGATCACAAATACGACGTTTCCCAGTTTAATTCAATCATCCAAAACAGGCGCAGCATTTATCCTTATCAATTTGAAAAAGGGAAAAAAATTGCCGATGAAATTATCTGGCAGATATTGGAAAATGCTAATCGTGCGCCAACTCACAAACTCACAGAACCATGGCGCTTCACGGTTTTTAGCGGCGAAGGACTTCAATATTTTGCAAACCTTCAAACAGAAGTTTATACAAAATATGCAGGAGAAAAATTCAAAGAAACGAAATTGAAAAAATTAGCCGAATACCCGATGATGTCGTCGCATGTAATTGTGATTGGGATGAAAAGAAGTTTGACAATCCAAATACCCGAGATTGAAGAAACAATTGCAACAGCTTGCGCGATAGAAAATATTTATTTGTCAATCTGCGCTAATGATTTAGGCGGATATTTCTCTACCGGTGGCATCACTTATTTACCTGAAGCAAAACCATTTTTTAATTTAAATACAGAAGATAAATTAATCGGCATTTTTTACTTAGGCTGCGTTGAAAATGTACCAAATCCATTATCAAAAAGACAACCCGTAAAAGACAAAATAAAATGGATTAAACAGTAATATTTTTCTTATTAAAAAATTAAATCTAAATTAACTTTCATTTTGAAAATGCAGCATAAAAATCCGGATTATTTGTTCGTCTACTTGCGCACTTTCAAAAATATTTTCTCCCCATCAGGTTTTATTATTTGAAGGTTATAGATTCCATTCGGCGTGCTTTTCTTCAGATAAATAGTTTGTATCGAGTTACCTCCCGAAATTTGTAATTCTTTTAAAAATATTCGCTGGCCGATGGAATTAAATAAACTAAAATTATATTTTCCTGCAGGCTGTTTGATGAATTGTAAATTCATATTTTCATCTCTTACAGGATTCGGATAAACATGAATACCGGTGAAAAATTCAGGCAAAAGCACTTTTGCAATCTCACTGTATTCGATCTTTTCATTAATTTTCACTCTTTTGATCCGATAATAATTATTACCATTCAAAGGTTGATTGTGAAGAAAATTATATTTCGATAAACCGCCGTTCGATACAATAATTTTTATCAAAGAAAAATAAATTCCGTCCGTAGAATGTTCTACTTCGTATCCTTTAATTTCCGATGAATTATTATCTTCCCATTCCAAAATGACATTGATATCCTTTCTGTAAGCCTTTATTAAAAAAGGATCAGCAGCATTTTCAGCAGCACGTTTCAGCACTAAAAAAAATCTGTTTGATCTTGAGGAAGCAGCATCAGGCGTTACAGAAAATTTAACTACAGTAGTATCAATTAAATCTATTTCATTTTCAACATTTAAATATTGATCAACTAAATAACCTTTTAAATCTGTTTGAAAATTTTCAGAAATAAAGACAAACTTGTATTCCTGTATTGATAAATTAGTAAGCTCATAAAATACGGTATCAATCGCTTTTACATTTTCCCGGGCTTCTACAACCAAAATATTTTGACCAGTCTTTATTGCAAAATTTTCGCCGTCTTTATTCATCTTTAAAGCATCATCAGGGTCAATTTTATTTGAAAATATTTCACCAAAAGCGACTGCGTTTCCATCTGCAATCAATCCTTGCTCAGAAAATAAGCTGGCAAATAAAATCTGTCTTTCTGAAGCCGCTGCTCTGTTTACTAAATGATTTGCATCATCTACTTTACATTTGTCTGTAAATGAAACCGTCATCGGCGATGATGCAGAATTGTAAACAAAAAATGCTTGCCCCGATTGAATATTTTGATAATTAGAAGAAGTGTTATAATTAAATGTGTTGCCTGGAATTGCTTTGTAGAAAGTAGTAGCGGAAATTGTTTGATAACCGCCAAAGCCATAATTGCCATTTAATGTAGGATCCCAGGCGACATACGAGGTTTGCCTTTCTGAAAAAGATATTTTTTCAAAATCAATAGCTGAAGCATAAGGGTTTCCTACACTTTGAAATTTTTCTGCAGGGGCAATAATTTGAGGCGGAGAAAAATTGCCCTCATATAATTTTCCTATGGTTCGCAAAACAGTAGTCGTAGGCAGCGAATTTACTGAGGTAGCACGCCTGTCGCCACGAACAAAAATCATATAACTTCCCTCTTTCTCAAGATTGATATTTGTACTTTGAATTCCGATCCAACTGTTATTTTCAACTTAATAATATTTCATAGAGGGCGCTAAAGAAATTGCATCAAAACTATTGTCAGTATTGGAAACGCCGGTAATCCAGGTGCCATATCCTGCAATATTTTTCTTTCCTTTTTCCTGCCAGGTATTAAAAACTGTTTCGCCAAAAGCAGGAATTGAAATGAATTGCCATGATTTGTTATGTCCGCCGTTAATTGTATTTGTATTGATATACCGCTCAACAATAAAACGGCCATTGTAGTAATTAATAATTGCGTTTGTACCTAACCGTGATAAATACGCCGTTTGATTTTTATCACTAAGCAAACTAACGTCAGCGTTCAGATTAATTACAGAATTATTATCTAACAACAAACGTTTATAAACCGATAAACTATCATTAATATTTAACCCAAAAGAATTTTTATTTGTAAGATTATTAAAAATTATTTGAGGTGAAGTGGACGAATAATTTTGCTTGTTATTTCCATTAAAAATTACCGTTCCATTGTTATGTATAAAAGTAGCGGCGCTGGTTTTAGAGAAATTCCCTTCAATAATTAAATTATCAGGCGGAGCAAGTTTATTTCCTGTGCCGGATAGAACCAGATTTTGATAAATCACCCCATTTGCATTTGTAATGGGCTGATCACCGGGCCTGGAATACTCAATGGTACTGTTGGGTTCCAAAATAATATTGGTAATATTTTTATGAATCGAAGAACTTTTTATTGGAATTGAGGTAATTTCAGATCCGTTAAAACCCTGATTGTTGCCGCATCTTAATGTACCACCACTTTCTACTGTAATTATTTCTGTTCCTTTTCCGGATCCAATAATAGTATTATCATTTATGGCAAAAACACTTCCACTTTTTATCACAAAAGTACCACCATCGTTTAAAGAAATATTACCTTGTGACATTAAAACATTCGTCCCTGTTATCTCAATAATGTGATAACTTTTGTTACGAATTGTTTGCGGAGTTAGGTTCGAACATTTAAATTCAACTACACCACCTTGCAAATTATACGTTCCGCCCATTTTAGGATTAGGTCCATAAGTATCCACAATTAACCGGCTGTTATCAGTCATGGTAAGATTTGTTGAAGTGGCTTGTCCATCCGTTTCGTCTCCAATATTTCTTCCTGAACAATCAAAAACAGCATTATCTTTTATGGTAACAGTTCCCGCAGGATTAAATGAACCAATCGGAATTTTCGTTCCGCTTCCTGAGAAAATTAAATTTTTAAAATCTGTCCTTGCATTTAGAGATTGATTTCCTAAAGCATATAATTCAATTGTAGAGCCAGGATTCAGTGCGATATTTCCTGAAGGTATTGAAGAACCCGCTCCGCTAAAACCTCCAACATTTGCTGTTTTAAAGTTCCCATTTAAAATTACTTTCCCATTTGTATTTTTAATTCCAAATGTTGTCACATCTAATGTTCCATTGATAGTGAATACATTTGAGTTTAAATTATTATCAATGTTTGCTCCCAATATGGTAATATTTGCACCAGAAGGAATATTGCAACTTGATAAAAAATTTATGTTTGAATTTAAATTTATTTTCAGGGAAGCGCCATCTAAAATAGCATTATAACCATCAAGATACAACTTGCCTGCATTTGCCTGAGTAAGCGTTGCTGTACCCCTGATTCCATTTCTAAAAGTTTTACTGCCTGCTCCTGTAAAAGTTACATCGGTATTTAATTCCAATAATCCATTTAGCCTAAAATCATTATTTAATCCCGCAGCGATTGTTCCTCCAACCTTTGTAATTCTAAAAATTGGAATCTCGGTTGCTGCCGCATTGGGAAAATATGTAAGTGCTGCAATTGCAAAAACACCATTGTTATTATATTCAAAAACAGACCCATCATTCCATTTATTATTTGGAGAAATTACAAACGCTTCATAGCCGGTACCAATAGTAGTAATTCCATCGCCAATGGCTATTTTTCCTTTGGCAGAAATATTAATATTTGCGCCAGCAGATTGAATTACAGATGTTGAATAACTATTGGAATTAATTATTTTTAAAACACCGTTTGGCAGAATGGAAATATCATCTCCTGTACCTTCATTAATATTAAATACGCCACCGGTTTGCAATTGTAATGTTCCAGCCAAACTTGTTTGATCCAATGAAACAGAAGTGCTCACACTTATCGTATGCCCCGATTGAATTAAAATTGTTTCTGCATCTTTTGTCGGAGAAGTTGTAGCAGTATTCCAGGTCGAAAAATCAGTAGAAACTTCCCAGCTTTGGGGATTCGCCCAATCTCCATTTTGTCGGCTTCTAAAAAATGTTTGGACAGGAGCAACCGAAACCGCTAAACTTAAATCGTCTATTCGCCAAACTGCAGTGTTTGAACTAGCACCTGCTCCATCAGATCCATAAATTCTAAAAGTTACTAAATTATTATTTGTGTTTGAAAAGGAAAATCCTGAATGATTATATAAATACCATTTACTATCCACGGACAAATTGCCAACAACTAAATCAGAATTATATGAATCAATTGAAGTTCTGATAGAATAAAATTTAGGTCCCGTGGAAGTTGATCTTGATCCAAACTTAATTGCATTTATTGTAAGAGAATATCCTTGTTCAGGAGTTAAGGTAAATTCAAAATAAGTGCTGGTGGATTTATTAATTGGTTGAGAAATAGCTGCAGCACCGGCATTAAAATTTCCAGTAGATCCGCTGTAGCTACTTGATGGAGACACGGAAGTAATTAAGGTAGTGACGCCATTATTATTACCTTGTACCAATTTTGAAACAGTTACATTAGGACTCGTTATTGAGGCAGCATCCGTTCCGCCACCATCAAAATCCCATGCAATAACTTGTCCCCGACCAAAATTTGCAACAAAACAAAACCCTGTTACAAACATTATTTGTTTGAAATAAAATTGCTTTGTGGAATTTCTTTTAAAAAGAAATTTTTGTGACAAGCTTATTGATTGGAATAATTTTATCATACCAAAATAATTTTGATCAATAAATAATAAAAAAGAATAGGGAGATTGTAGATTTCGAAGGGGACGTATTTATTAAAAAATACTAAGTCATGGAATTAAAATGAAGTTATACATATTTACTTTAATAAATGCCTTTTATTTCAAATTTCATCATAATTTTTTTCACGCCAGGATTTTAGCTCGAAGGGATTTCAAAAATTAATACCTGATTTATTTTGTTTATTCCAGCAAACAAACAAATAATGACAATTCCTGTTTTCAATTCCGAATTGAAAACAGGAAATTATTATAAGAACAAAAGAGGAAATAGGTAATGCAGAAAGAAAAATGATCTATCAAAAATACCTTTTAATAATCCTCAGTTTATGAGTACGTTGTTTGGTTTCCATGTTTAAAATTCCGTCAATATCTATTTTGTCAATTCTCACTTTTCCGGCTGAATGGATGATTTCATGATCATTTAATAAAATGCCTACGTGAGTTATTTTCCCCTCTGTATTATCGAAGAATGCCAGATCGCCGCAATGTGCTTCCTGTAGAAAATTTACCACCTTTCCTTCCTCAGCCTGTTGACTTGCATCCCGCGGTAGATAAGAGTTTAAGAACTTATAAGTCATCTGCGTGTAACCACTGCAATCAATTCCAAAAACTGATTTTCCACCCCACAGATAGGAAGTATTTAGTAATTTAAATGCAATTTGTTTGATCAATTTTGGCGTAATTTTTACTTCCTCCGGATTCCAAACTTTACCTTTAAAATGAACAGAATTTTTTCGCCAGAAAGCTTTCCCATTTTTGAAAGCGCTCAATGAGCTTCCCATCGGTACATACATAATGTGTCCATTATAATCCACTTCATCTATCCAATCGGAAATTAAATCCTTATCGGTTTTTTCATAATGCTCCTCATCAATTTCTGCAAGGTGGCTTTGTTGAACCCAGCCCTGGTAGCCATCATATTTTAATTGAATTTTCACCCAGTTATCAGCAACTCTTTCGAGGATGAAAGATTTTTCTCCAAACAATTGTTGCGATACCATTTCTGCTTTGTGCGATGCAGTCGCTCTCATAGGGCTTACGGGCACACAACATACCATATATTCCATAACTTCAAATCGGTTTTGTGCAAATGTAAATTATGGAAATTAATTAAGTTTACATCTTACTAAAAAAGAGATCATTTTTGCTATCCGGAAAACATAAAGATATTACTGATGCAGAATTACTGCAAAATTTTTACCACGAGCATGATAATAAATGGCTGGGAATTTTATTACCCCGCTACACCTTGCTTCTGCTGGGCGTTTGCATGAAATATTTAAAGAACGAAGAAGACGCGCGCGATTGTGTTCAACAGATTTTTTTAAAAGTGATCAACGAATTGCAGAAATACAAAGTAGATTATTTTAAGAGCTGGATTTATATGATTGCGAAAAATCATTGCCTTATGAAATTGCGTGATCAAAGAAGTATTCCAGTAGAATTAAATGAACAAATAATTCCTGCTGACAATCCGGTTAATAAAAATGAATTGATCGAAAAAGAAGCCCTTCTTCAAAAAATGCAAGAGGCCATAAAACAATTAAACCCCGAGCAGCAACAATGTGTAAATTTATTTTATCTTCAAAAAAAATCCTACGCCGAGGTGGCAGAAACAACGGGCTACTCGATGCTTCAGGTAAAAAGCCATTTGCAAAATGGAAAAAGGAATTTAAAATTAATGATGGAACATGCAATTAATTATTGACCATTAAATGACCGAATTATTAAAAAATAAAATTACTTTGAACAGAACAAATGAATGAGGATTTATTAAACATATTATCAAACAGTAATAAAGATATTGACAACCAAAAGTTGTTGGATTATCTCAGCGATCAATTGTCCCCTGAAGAAAAACATGAGTTCGAGAAAACGCTTATTGACTCAGATTTAGCGAGCGATGCAATTGAAGGTCTTCGTCAATTCAAAAATAAAAGAGACCCAATCCTATTTGCAGAAGACCTAAATCAAAATCTAAAAAAACAATTACAAAAAAAGAAAAGTGCAAAAGAAAAACGACGCATAAAAGATTTGCCGTCGTTATATCTCACCATCATTCTTCTCATTCTTATTATCCTTATTGCATTTTTTGTGGTGTGGAAATATGTAAGCTGATATTTTTTAAACGCGCTTAAAAAGATGATAATTTTGCTCCTTCAATTTCATTATTTTCGGTTTCTACAATTATCTTTTCTGTCAAAGCTGTAGAAATGGAAAGCCCAACATAATCTGGAGAAACAGGAAATTCTTTATGGCTTCTTTCTACCAGAACCATGGTTTGTATTTTTTTTGGATAAAAATTAAGGAATGGTTTTATCGCATACAGCAAGGTTTTCCCGCTGTTTGACACATCATCCGTGATGATAATTATTTTATTATCAAAATTCATTTCTTCAGAAAGTTTAATATTCTTTGGATTCTTTTTGTCTATCGCAATTTCAATAATAATGATTTCGCCTTTAAAAATATCCTTTAAAAAGGAAAATAAAATCTTTGCGATGATGCTGCCATTTTCTTTTATTCCCGCAAGAATTATTTGTTGCTCATTTATATTTTGCTCCGCAATTTCATAAGCTATCCGGTGAAGTTTTCTGAAAGCAATTTCCTTTGAAAGAATGAGAGGAGCATCCATAATAATTATAAATTTTAAATAAAGCAATTTACAATTAACCAGGTATAATGCAAAGAATGAATTGAAATTCTGAGATACAAATCCTCGTTATTTGTTTATTTACTACAAAAGAAAACTTTGTTACACCATTATGAAATTCTACAAACCTCAAATTGAAAATTATAATTATTTATGAGCTCACTGCTTATTTTATTTAGCATTATCTTAGCGTCACATCTCTTTGTTTATGCCACTTGTTCAGCAAATATTATTTATTATTCTTGTCGCCTTCTCCATTTTTCTATTTTATAGAAAAGCAAAAGAAATTTCTGATAATATTAATTTGGGACACGATGAAGATC
>JBEPVG010000041.1:0-9725 GCA_041691175.1 Chitinophagaceae bacterium | reverse complement strand
CTTTTGTCCAGTTGGGTGCCTGTAATGAAACATTTTCAGAATACAATATTTTTCTTTTGCCGGACATCACGTCCATCGTTTCTATATGGCTTCCAAGGTATTTTCTATAGGGAACCAAATCTTTGCCAGCCGGAACTACAATTCTTACATTTTCAAAGTTGGCTTTTTCAACCACATCTTTATTATGCGCACAAACAAACAATCCTACGTAAACATCTCCATCAAAATTGACATCAGCAATTTTCTCTGAAACGAATGTTTCACCGAAATGAGCTACCGACATAACAAATTGATTTCCTATTCTCTCCAGTTGAACTACATCAGGGCCTTTTATTTCAAACTGTTTTTCTTCAACATTCGTATGAGGCGCTGTTCTGTATTGAAGTGAAGTAAGTCCATTACCATGAATTGTAGCGGCCACCATGGTTGAACTCGTGTCCAAATTTTGCCTGATCATCCAGCCATATTTCCGATGCTCTTCCACCCCTTTTCCAAGGAATTTTCCACGTGCTCGCAAAATAAAATCGCCTTTCATTTTCTTCCACACAAAATGAAATTTATCATTGGTAAACCAAATGTTACTTCCACTGCCGGAAATTACATATTCATCAGAGGAAGAATTATAAGTTCCATTTCCCGGATGAGTTACTTTTCCTACATCACTTTGTCCATGAAAAATTCCCATGTTTTGCCCAAAACTTTTTATGGATAACATAGCAAAAAATGTTGCAACAAAAATTTTTAATAACGATTTAAAAAGCATAGTTGAAAATTTATTGATTTAATAATCAGAATAATCAGTTGAATGCATCATGATGCTGTCAATGTGAGAAACAATCACTTCATTTTGATTTTCAGGAAGTGTTGAGATACGCTTCCACGTTGTGTCAGCGACAAATCTTTTCCATTGCTCATCTTTTTGCTGCACATTTTCAAACACTGGCATATACATCAGGTTCGGCATCCGGTTTCCTGAAATTACTTTTCCATAAAAGACAGGATTAAAACCAAGACGATTGAAAATTGGAATCTCGCCACCGGCATTAAACATCGCTACTTTTTTCTCAAACAAATTTTCTGTCGGGCTTTCATAACTTCTTAATTCAAAAACTCTTTCAGAATTTTTTTGCCTGGGCAAATTTAAATCTGGTTGTGAATAAAAAGGTTCCAATAAAATGGATTCAATTCTATCAAACGGAGGATTTTTTGCATTTGCATCTAAAAAATCTTTTGCAGAAGTTTTAAAAGCCGTATCAGAATTAAGACGCGTATTTATTTTCATCCATTGATCAGCAGAAGAAAAATGAATCAAAACATAAATCAATTTTATCGAAGCCGTGTCATTATCAATTGGTTTAAATACACCAATATTTTTTATACCAGCCCGGTGCAAGGCAGGTAGATAATCAGTTTTAAGAAAATGGTCTGTAGCAATAATCTGCTCATCATTTTTTAAATGATAAATTTTGATTTGAAAAATGCCATTATTTGTTGATTTACTGTAAACCTGAAAAGTCACCAAAACGAAAGCGAAAAAAATAACCGATTTTAAAAATTGATTCATTTAATTGTTGATTTAAAATATTGGTCCTAAAAATTCTAACTTCCTTTCTTCTATACTAAATTCTTTTTAATATAATCAATACTTTCTTTGATACTTACAAACGGATCGCCCGGAGTTTTGTCTTGCTCAACATAAAAATATTTCATGCCGGCTTCGTTTTTATGTTTAAAAATCTCTTTGAAATTGATGGTACCATTCCCTACTTCAGCAAATGAATGTTCGGGCGTATTGTCCATATCTTTTACATGCCACAAAGGAAATCTTCCCGGGTATTTCTTAAACAATTCGAGCGGGTCCATTCCTGCTTTGGTAACCCAATATATGTCCATTTCCATCTTCACCAAATTTTTATCAGAAGTCATCAAAATATCGTAAGGATAAATATCTCCCTGTTTTACAAATTCAAAATTGTGGTTGTGGTAACATAATTGAATTCCTGATTTTTTGCACCTTTCGCCTGCTTTATTCAAATCTTCAACAACCTTTTTATAATGATCTAGATCGCCACGTTCGCTTTCCATTAAAAAGGCGCAAACCATATATTTCAAACCAACTTCTGCTGCATCATCTACAGCTTTATCCCAATCATTCAGCATGGTTCCTTTAATTTCTTTCCCATTATTTTTTTGTTCGCCAAGCATATAATGGCTGCTATACATCACCTGGCCGTTTTGTTTCAAAACTTCTTTAAATTCTTTCGGCGACATACCATAAAATTTTTCTGTTCCTGTATAAGTAGCACCCTCAACAGAATTGTATCCAATTTCTGCAACCCTTGCCAGTGTGGCTTTTGGATCTTTGGACATTGCATCACGAACAGTATATAGCTGCAAACCAATTAATGAGTTTTTCGGTTTAAATGCAGAAGGAGCAATCATCAATCCTGCGGAGAGAAACGATGTGGTTTTAATAAATGAGCGGCGTGTAGTCATTGTTTTTATTTTTAATAATGATCAATCAATTTTTAATTTTTAATTTTAAATACTCATCCAAAAGATGCCTCATTTCCATTTGTAATTTTCGTGTAAACCATTCAAAAATTTTGCGAAGAGAAAAATTAGAAAAGATAGTCTTTGTTCGTTTACTATAAATGCAAATCATTTTTTTAAAAAAGAAAAAAGACCACACACTAAAATATTTTCGCAACTTTTATACTTCAGCTGGTGTAAGAAATTCTGTTTAAAATAATCCATTCACGTTATTACAAAAATATAGGTAATCAATTAAAAAATGAGAATTTGTTTCCCGGTAATTTTATAATCAGTATACCTCATTTTTATTCAAAAAAAAATAAATTCCTATTGAAAATTCATCTCTTTTAGAAACGTTGAATAGCTTTTTACAAAGCTGATGAAGATTGCTTAAGCCGCTTCCAAAAATTGGATAAAATTGAAAAAGGCCACCCCATTTAAGAGGCAGCCTTTCATGTAAAGCGGGATTCAAAATTAGTTTATGATAGAAAGTTTTTTTACAGTTGAAGAGCCAGTTTCCATTCCTGTGATTTTTATAAAATAATTTCCTTTTTGCAAGTGGTTTAATTCAACAGAATTATTATTTGTTGAAGAGATTTGTTGAACCAATCTGCCGGTGTTATCAAAAACTCTAACGTTTGTTGATTCGCTTAAATTTCCGACAGTGATTTTTGAATTACTACTCGCTGGGTTTGGAAACACATTTACTTCAGCCTGCAAGCCATTTCCTTTTACAGTTTTTATAGAAGAGAAAGCAAATGTATTGTCGAGATCAGTCATTTTAATTCTATAAAAGCTTGTTCCTTTTATATTGTTAGAATTATCATCGAAAGAATAGAATTGGGCAAGACTGCTGTTTGCACTTTTGCTTGAAATAAATCCAACAGATTCAAAATTGATGTTGTCTGAAGATCTTTGTATTTCAAATCCTTTTGAATTAATTTCCTGTTCTGTTTTCCAATTTACAGTAACAGAGTTTATTCCGCTGCGCTGAGCATCAAAACTGCTAAGAATAACTGGTGTTGGTCCGGCAGATGGGCCGCTTGGAACATTACATCCGGTGGTATCGCTGTCTGCGGTGCCAAAATCAAAGTAAACTTTAATGCTGCTCGCAGGAGGTAAATTGCCAGTGAAACAATAACTCACATATCCTTGTTTTGAACATTTTGAATCGTCCGGAGCGAAAAAGCTAATATTGGCTTTTACACCACTAATGTAAACCGAATCAATAATAGGAGCTGTGACAGGGCAAGATGGGAAATACATTTTGATTTGTGCTTCTGACCCGCAGGTACCGTTGCCGTTGTTTCTTGTAAAATTACTCGGACACTGAGAAAATCCGATAAAAGTAAATAAAGTAAAAATCGCGCTAATTGTAAAATTCTTTTTCATCTTGTTAAATTTGGAGAGGTTAATTAATTTTTTTCTGTTAATAAATTCTTTTGGAATTTATAGGGCAGACTACAATGGCGCTTGCGAAGGATATTAGAAAATATGTTTAAAATATTTTCAATAACGAAATAAGAGAGGAGGATTTGCTTTGATAAAATACAAAGACGTTCAGAAATTAATGTTTCAGATACCTTGTAAATATGTAAGCTTTCGGAAATTCAACGAATTCTTTGGATGTAAGGAACAGTTAATCGAATATGGAGTATTAAGTGATTACAATTCGCGTGAAAGAAATAGTTTCAGAACAATTTGTAATAAGCTTGTGAAATTCAGCAGGAATTTTGGATGAGGAGACAAACATAAATCACTTTTTTGAAAGATGCAAGTTTTTTTAAAAATATTTTTTTTGGAGCTATTTTTTTTTATGTAAAATTAATAATTCTTTAAAGGAAAATACTACTGAAAATAGAATCGGTTTTTACCTTTATAGAAAAAATAAAATTTAAATAAACCGAGAATAAGAATTCTGATTATTTGTTTGTTTACTGATATTTTTTACACTGCTTCATCGAGCCTTGCTTTCCTGGTAAAATATACAATTCCAATGATTCCGATAATTACCAGGATGGAAGAAATTAATTCGGCCTGTGTTGGATGAATTCCAAAAATAGAGTACGTTGTATTTACCCGAATTGTTTCTGCCAAAAATCTTTCAACACCATTCATTATTAAATAAATACAAAACATAACGCCGGCGACTTTGATTCGTTTTCTGATCAGCCACAAAATAATAAATAAAACAAAGCTGGCAACTATTTCATAAAAAGGCGTGGGGAAAACCGGTTGCGGCAGAGCTCGACAATATTTTCCTTCACAATCGGGTAATAATATTCCATCTTCATTTACATTATGCGGATAAGTAAAGGCAAACATCCACGTAGGTAAAAACTTTGGCCCGCGAAAACTTTTATGTGGAATTTTATCTAAAGATTCCTCATGACGATCCGTAACCATAGTTGAAATTCCCGGTGCATCTGTTACAATTCCTTTTAAAAAATAACTGGAATCTTCTTTTAATTTTTGTTGGAATTGTTCCGGAGTTGCTGGAACCACATGCCCCGGAACATCGCTGATATAAGCGCTGTTAAAAATTCCCCAGTCGCCATCGCCGGCGGTTTGACAACCCATTCTGCCTATTGCATAAGCAATCATCAGAGCAGGAGCAGCAGCGTCAACCAGGTAAAGTAATCCGATCCCTTTTTTTCTCGCATACAAGCAAATTGCAATTGCTGCGCAGATAAGTCCGCCATAAAAAGTGAGCCCGCTGGGCGCAATCAGATTTGCGATCGGATCGGCAATGAACCGATCCCAGTTTTCAAGATTATCAAATATTTTAGCACCAATAATTCCAAAGATCAAAGCGAAAATCACAATATCTCCTACCCTGTCATGTGGCCAGATTCGGATAATTCTTTTTTCCGGCTTTGCTAATTTTTGTTTATTCTTTTCCTTATATTTTAAATAAATAAGAACTCCGGCAAGTATCAATCCGCCTATCCAACTTCCCTGTGAAGAAAAAATATATTCCTGAAGGTCAAGCCCGCTTTGCCGGCTGGCTATAAAAGCGCCAATGAGTTTATAACCAAAAATAAATCCAACCAAACCATTAATAAATAAGGAAAAAAATGACGCTGGTTCGCCGGTTGTGATGGTTTCTTCCCGCGGCAATAATAGTCCCTGCTTTTCCTTTCTTTTTAATTCAAGAGTAAGAAAATAAGCCGAGACAATGAAAGCAAGCGCTACAAAAATTCCAAATGTGTAAAATATTTTAAAGGCATTGATTTTCCAACCAAACCAGTCATTAAATACAAAATATAAATTTGGATACATACTAACCTTTTAGTTCTGGAAATTTCCGCCGCATTTATTCTACAAAAGTAATTTTCAAAAAAAAATAAAAACCTTCAAAAATTGAAGGTTTTTATTCAAAACTTTTAGCAATATGCCTGGAAGGCTGCACTGAGATTATTGGCAATCATTTGTGCAGACGCACCTTCAATATTGTGTCTTTCCAGAAAATGAACCAGTTTCCCGTCTTTAAATAAAGCAACTGAGGGTGAAGATGGAGGATAAGGAAGCAAATGCTCGCGAATTTTATTTACCGCTTCATAATCAAATCCAGCAAATCCGGTGGCCAGGTTATCGGGTTTTTTCTCGCTGTTTTCCAAAGCAAGTAAAACACCCGGACGCGCTGTCCCTGCTGAACATCCACATACGGAATTGATGACAATTAATGTGGTTCCTTGCTGGTGAAGGGCATTTTCAACCTCTTCTTCAGAAGTTAAATCTGCAAAACCATTTTCTGTTAATTCTCCTTTCATGGGAATTACTATTTCTGCTGGATACATATCTTTTAATTTTTTTAATTTTAGAATGCAAATTTACGACACTTCATTATTTATTAAACAATCATTTCCACAAATTTATTGCAAAAATGTCAGTAGAATATATTTTATAAGACTTTCTGTCTTAATAAGTTAGCATTATTTCATATTCCTGGCATTGGTATTTATTTTGATGGAGTATAAGAAAATTAATTCAAAAACTCTAAAAAAAATAAAATTATGACAACACTAAAATTTAATCAGCCAACATTAAAAACCCTTGATAGTTTTCTTGACAATTTATTAAATGATTTGCCAGCGGCAAAAAATTCGAGCATGAATTTTCCAGCGGTAAACATTTGTGAAACCAATGATAATTATGAATTGGAATTCAATGTTCCCGGCAGAAAAAAAGAAGATTTTAAAATAACGGTTGACAAAAATATCTTAACGGTTTCGTATGAAAAAAGTGAAGAAACCAAAGAGGATAACAAGCAGTTTATCAAAAGAGAATTTGTAACACAATCCTTTAAAAGGTCATTTACTTTGGATGAAAAAATAAATTCCGACGATATTATTGCAAAGTATGAAAATGGAATTCTGTTCCTTACTCTCCCAAAAAAAGAAGAAGTAAAAGTGCTTCCAAAAGAAATTTCTGTAAAATAAATTTTGAAGAGAATGTAATTCGAAAACCTCCTTGAATTGTAAAAAAGGAGGTTTTTTATGTCCATTGGCCTGTTAAATAAATAATATTATAATACTATTTGTTTTCTTTGGTTCAATAATTGAAACTCTATTTATAAAATTAATATGATGAAAGAAAAATTATTACGTTATCTGTTACTTTCCGCTTTGGTATTTGGATTCGTATTAAATTCGAATACAACTGAGGCCCAAATAGTAATTTCTCCAAAACATCAGAAAAAATCAAGTCCGGTTATATTTTTTCCGAGAAAAGCCAAACCGGTAAAACACAGAAGAAATTTACCACCCGGACAAGAAAAGAAACTTTATGGAGAAAAAAGTGCAAAGCGATTCGCACCGGGACAAAGAAAAAAGGACCATTATAATAAATCGCCATATTACAATAGAGAGAACGAAAAAGAAAAGCATGAAAATCATAAAGGAAATAGAAAACACAAAGATGACTAAATGTTAACCCATTTTAGAATGACATTAATTAAAGTGAGTTTTTAAATGCATCAATTTCGCTTTATCATTATTAATTAAAAAACCATTAGTTCAAATTAAACATAATAAAACTCCCTAAATATATTTATTTATATCCTAAGATTTTCAACATGCTTTGAGCACTTTGTTCCTTAGCATAAAGCCAATCTACCAGCTTTCCATTTTTATCATAATCCAGTACAATATATTTTGGAGAAGGTATCAGGCAATGTTTAATTCCACCATAACCACTTATCTGATCCTGGTAAGCGCCCGTGTGAAAAAATCCAACATATAAAGGTTCTCCATTTTCTATTTTTGGTAAAAAAACTTCGTTGATGTGTTCTTCTGAATCGTAATAGTCATGGCTGTCGCAGGTAATTCCACCGAGCGTTACTCTTTGATATTCGTTATCCCATTTATTTACGGGAAGCATCAAAAATTTTTCACCAATGCCCCATGTGTCGGGCAAAGTAGTAATAAATGAAGAATCAATCATGTACCAGGTTTCGCGATCGTTTTGCTTTTTTTCGGCAAGTACACTGTAAATATGTGCCATGCTTTCGCCGACAGTATAACTTCCAAATTCAGTAAAAATATTTGGCATCGGAACCTTGCTTTTTTTGCAGGCAACCTTTATATTTCTTACTATTTCATTGATCATAAACTGATAGTCATATTCAAATCCCAGAGAATGCTTTATAGGAAAACCACCGCCGATATTTATCGAATCCAACTCAGGACAAATTTTTCTTAACTGGCAATAAAGGTTAATCACTTTATTCAATTCACTCCAATAATAAATGTCATCTTTAATTCCTTTATTCAAGAAAATATGAAGCATTTTTAATTGAAACTTATTTTCAAATCCTTCAATTTCATCTACATAAAACTCGAGAATATCCTTTGCGCGGATGCCTAATCTTGAGGTGTAAAAAGGGAATGTCGGCTCTTCTTCTGCAGCCACCCGAATACCGATATTAAAAGGAACTCTTACCGATTTTCGATACGCTTTTAATTCCTCTGTGTTATCCAGGATCGGAATTACATTTTTGAACCCTGTATTTAATAATCGCGCAATTCTGCTTGTGTAAGATTTTTGTTTGAAACCATTGCAAATAATGAAAGTATCTTTTGTAATTTTTTTTCTTTCATAAAGTTTATGGATGATCTCAATATCGTAAGCATACGAAGTCTCGAGATTGATATCATGTTTTAAAGCTTCTTCTACTATAAAAGAAAAGTGTGAACTTTTGGTGCAATAGCAATAATTATATTTCCCTTCGTACTTGTGTTTTTTAAATGCTTTGGCAAACATTTCTTTTGCCTTATTTATTTGCATTCCAATTTTGGGCAAATATGTAAATTTCAATGGCGTTCCATATTTATCTATCAGCGCTTTCACATCCACATCATTGTATTGGAGATAACCATCTTTAAGATTATAACCTTCCTGCGGAAAATTAAATGTTTGATCTACCAGATCATGGTAAGTATTATTCATTCAAAACTATTATGGCTTTTAAAAATTTTTACAAATGTAATTGTGAATTAATAATTAAGCATAAAAAAAACCGTCACGATTTTCCCGGACGGTTTTATAAATAAATTTTTCCAAAATTACTTTACAGATAGAATAAGATTCTTAAAACTCTCTGGTTCGTTCATGGCCATATCGGCAAGAATTTTCCTGTTAAGGTCAATGTTCTTTTCGTTTAATTTATGAATAAACTGGCTGTAGGTCAATCCTTCGGCTCTTACAGCAGCGTTAATACGCGCGATCCATAAAGCACGATATTCACGCTTTTTCAATTTACGGCCGACAAAACTATATGTCAACCCTTTTTCCATTACATTCTTTGCAACGGTATAAACATTTTTCCTTTTCCCGTAATAACCTTTGGCGGCTTTAAGAACTCTTTTCCTTCTCGCCCTTGATGCTACTGCATTTGATGAACGTGGCATATTTTAATATTTTTTAAATTTTAAATTTTGATTTCAAATTTCATTTCTGATGTAGATTACTTCATACGAAGCAATCTCATTACAAACGGCCTGTTGGCGGCACTTACTGAACCTTTCTTGCGTAAAGCACGTTTACGTTTGGTGGTCTTTTTTGTAAGAATGTGACGTTTGTAGGCTTTCTGAAAAGTGATTTCACCGGTTCCGGTTACTTTGAAGCGTTTCTTGGCGCTGGAGTTGGTTTTAACCTTTGGCATTATTTAATATTTTACTTTTACACCC
>JBEPVG010000040.1:0-9773 GCA_041691175.1 Chitinophagaceae bacterium | reverse complement strand
TTTACAGAACTAATCTGGCCTCCGGCGGTCCAACTAAAATCTCTATTACGTATTACCTGATAGTTTAAATTAAATTCTACACCCTTATTGTTCATTGTACCAACATTAGCTAAAAGTGTGTTCACAACAGCTCCCGGGCTTGGAAAAGGGATCGTGTAATCATACAACAATTTTTTACTGTTATCATTAAAATAGTTAAATGTTCCGGTCAAACGATTATGAAGAACGCCAAAATCAAAGCCAATATTTCGTCCAACCCTTTCCTCCCATTGAAGATTAGGATTTGAATTTTGGCTAGGCGCATATTCCGTTAACCATTCCCCTTTTGCGGCATCAAAATAAGATCCCGATCTTCCATATAATTGCAGTTTGGAATAAGCACCAATATTTTCCTGATCACCGGTTTTACCCCATCCGGCGTTTATTTTGAACTCGTTTAACCATGAAATATTTTTCATGAATGACTCATTGCTTACTCTCCACGCTATAGATGCTGATGGAAAGTAACCCCATGCATTTGAGGGGCCAAACTTTGAAGACCCATCAGCACGCATACTTACTGTCACGAAATATTTTTGATCCCAGTTATAGGCAACCCTTCCAAGGTAGGAAATTAATTGTGATTGATTCCTATCTGAGAATGAATGCTGTTTAGCTTTAGGAGCTGATTGTAAACTCCATGCCCCAAGTGCATCTAATAACATATCGGTACCAACAGACCCATTACCATTGTAATTAAAATCATTATATTCATACACAGCTAATGCAGATAGATTACTTCTACCCCAATGAGAATCATAATTTAGATGAATATCTCCTTTTTTTGAGTTATTATTTGAAGTGGCTAAAGCTCCTACATTTGAATTTCCTACCAACGGAAATACCGGTTCAAAAAATTCAAATTGATTATTAAAATGAGAAGTTGAACCTCTTACCCCTACTTTCAAACCATGTATCAGTTCATATTCAACAAGCGCATTGATTATCGTTAAACTTTCGACAGATTTATCTGTTTGCTCCATTTGTTGTTCCACTGGATTTTGAAGGGCAAAATCAGTATATGCAAAGTAAGAGCCATCGGCATTTTTAACAGGATAAACGGAAGGAGAGCTATAAGCTTCATAGAAGATATTGTAATCTGTCAATTTTCTGTTAGTGGTTGAATTAATAATACCCACCTGCAAAGTCAGTTTATCGTTCAGTGCTTTTTGTTGGGCAGAAAATGTTAATCCCAATTGGTTTCTTCCTGAATTGATAATGACTCCCTGTTGATTAAGATAGTTGGCTGATCCCCGATAACTAAAACCATGGGCGCCTCCTGAAATAGAAATACTTTGATTATTAGAAACTCCTGTACGTGTTAAAGCATCTTGCCAATCTGTATTTCCACCATGATCATATCCCGGATTAGTACCGTCACCATTAATAGCTGTATCTATCTTTCCCTGGCTCGCACCCTGTGATTGTAGCAATTGTGTATACCCTTGCTTCCATTGTGCGGCATTCGCCATATCGTAAAATTTAGCAACCTTGTCAACACTTATAGAACCATTATAAGTGACGGTTGTCTTACCTGTTGTACCTCTTTTAGTATTAACCACCAAAACGCCATTTGAACCGCGGGATCCATATATCGCGCTGGCAGATGCATCTTTTAATATATCAATTGAAGCAATATCACCCGCAGGAATATCCGCAAAAGTAGCTGGGTCATCTAATGGGACGCCGTCTACAACTATTAAAGGAGTTTGGCCGCCTGATAAAGAGGTTTGGCCTCTTAATCGAATGGAAATAGCGCCATTTGGATCACCGCCAGGTACCGTAACAACAACCCCTGGTATTTTTCCCTGAAAAAGTTGTGCAGGGCTTGAGAGATTTCCCGTAGTAAAATCTTTTGCTGAGATTTGTGATACAGCGCCCGTTAGGTCTTTTTTACGTGTTGTACCATAACCTGTTACTACTACATCGGTAAGAGCCTGAGCAGAACTTACTAGTTGTACAGTTACATTCGAAGCAGAAGAAACATCTACTGTTTTTGTTTCGGAACCAACATAACTAATTTGTAATTGTTTTGCATTTTGCGGAACATTAATAGAAAAGGTGCCATCCGGTAGAGTCGAGACTCCCGATTTTTGACCAACAACCAAGACTGTTGCCCCAGTTAAAGGTGTACCGTCTGTGGCGGTTACTGTTCCGGTTACTGTTCTTTGCTGTGCGATTGATTGAAAGAAACAGAAAATTAAAAGTAAACCGCTAAGTAGAAACTTTTTTCTCATATAACATTATTTAGGAGTGTGGAGGAAGGAATTATTATGTAAATTAAACACATTTGTTAAATAAAAACAAAAAACTTTTCAACACTTATAAATTTTAACATTTGTAAGTGTAAAATTTCATTTGGGAAGGTTCGAAAATAAATTTTTTAAGTTTGTTTCTATAGCTGTGATGCCAAAGTTTAAATTGAAATTTAACAAGACAAAAAGTAAAATATAACAAGGTAACCCAAGTTGATTCCTTTTCTATCCTATTATTTGAAAAAAATGTATGCTGTGAATAATATAATTCCGATAATTTTTAGAATAAAGTTTGGTCAAAAACAAGATTTACAGTTATTTGTTGCTTTACTGTATTCGGCATTTAAATTTCAATGATTTCAATTATATAGACGTGTTACTATCATTAAAAAGCGCAGACCAGGAGGCCTGCGCTTTGAGTTAATAATTTCTCCAAAGTTTGATTAGTGAGTTTTAGTAGAATCAGATGCAGCACCTTTATCTATCAAATCCATGAACTGATCAAGTTTGGGCGTGATAATAATTTCTGTTCTCCTGTTTTTCGTTTTTCCTTCAGGAGTATCATTGGTGGCAATTGGATTGTATTCGCCACGGCCACCTGCTGTAAGGCGTTTCGGATCTACACCGTAATTATTTTGCAGGGCCTGTACTACTGAGGATGCTCTTAGGCCACTCAGATCCCAGTTGTTGCGGATATTCGGTTTTGCGATAGGTACATTATCCGTATTACCTTCTATTAATACATCGTAATCTTTATAATCAGTAATAATTTTTGCAATTTTTGATAAAGTACTTCCTGCCTGATCAGAAATTTCATAACTACCAGACTTGTAAAGCATATTATCTGAAAGAGAAATATACACCACGCCTTTCAACACTTTCACATCTACATCCTGCATCTCTTCTTTGCTTAGCGATCTTGTAAGGTTGTTGGTAAGAATCATATTCAGAGAGTCACTTTTGCTTTTTGAAGCAATTAATTCCTGAATATATTTATTGGATGAATTAATTTCATCTACCAGTTTGGAAACATTTACATTTCCCTGGCCAGCTGAGGTAAGGCATTTGTCTAATGCAGACTGTAATGACCTCATATGGTCCTGTTCCGAATTGATCCGATCCTGCAAACTGGAGATTTTTACGGTTGCTCTGTCTAGATTACTTTTACATTCTTCACCATCCCTGGTGAGTTGACCGTTTGTAGCTTGCAAGCTGTTATAGCTGGCTTGCAGCGAATTAAACTTTTTTGTACTTACGCAACTGGAAAGACACAATAGGCTTGTTGCAACAGCCAGTAAACTAAAATTAATTTTCACGATTATATATTTTGAGTTAATGAATAAGATGGTAGATAACAAAATTCCCGCCAAGGTAGCGATTTTACAAAAAACATAAGCAGTAAACGAATAAATAAAGAAGATTTTGATTTTCCGTTTTTTCTTATTTTAATAAAAGAAACGGCTGATTATCCAATTCCATTCCCAATAACGTTACGGTTTATTTTTGAAACCAATCCTTGCAAAACCTTACCAGGACCACATTCGGTAAACTCCGTAGCGCCGTCGGCAATCATTTGATCTATCGTTTGAGCCCATTTTACAGGCCCGGTTAATTGGGAAATAAGATTTGATTTTATTTCTAAAGGATCTGTAACAGCTTTTGCCATTATGTTTTGATAAACCGGGCAAAACGGAATATTAAAATGCGTTTTTTCTATCGCGTCGGATAGTTCTTCTTTTGCCGGTTGCATCAAAGGAGAATGAAAAGCTCCACCGACCGGAAGTATTAATGCGCGTTTTGCACCAGCTTCTTTTAATAAAATACATGCTTCTTCAATTCCTTTTATTGATCCCGAAATAACGATTTGTCCGGGGCAATTATAATTTGCAGGAACAACAATTTCGTTTGTAATCGATGCACAAATTTCTTCCACTTTTCTATCATCCAGACCAAGAATCGCGGCCATCGTTGAAGGATTTATTTCACACGCCTTTTGCATGGCTTTTGCCCTTGTTGAAACTAATCTTAAAGCGTCTTTAAAACTCAGGCATCCATTGGCAACCAATGCAGAAAACTCACCCAGGGAATGACCTGCGACCATACCAGGCCTGATTTTTACTAAAGTTTTAAATGCAATCACTGAATGTAAAAAAACCGCAGGCTGGGTTACATTTGTTTGTTTTAATTCCTCGGCTGTTCCATAAAACATTACATCAGAAATGGGAAAAGCGAGTGCCTCATTCGCTTCATCAAAAAGTAGTTTTGCCTGCTCATCTTCATCATACAAATTTTTTCCCATTCCAATGAATTGCGAACCCTGACCGGGGAAAATAAACGCGTGTGCCATAGATTTATTTTTATCTTCTTTTAATTAGATCTGCCTGGATCAGATTGATAAATTCATTGCGCGTGCTTTGCTTTTCAAACTCTCCATAAAACGCTGAAGTAGTGGTAACAGAATTCTGTTTTGAAATTCCGCGCATCATCATGCACAAATGCTCAGCCTCAATAACTACGGCCACTCCAAGAGGGTTTAATGTTTCCTGTATGGCATTTAAAATCTCTGCCGTTAATCTTTCCTGAACCTGCAATCTTCTTGCAAAAACATCAACAACGCGTGCTATTTTACTCAATCCGGTTATCCATCCGTTAGGAATATAAGCTACATGGGCCTTACCAAAAAAAGGCAACATGTGATGCTCACACAAGCTGTATAATTCAATATTTTTCACAATCACCATTTCACTGATATCTTCATGAAATTTTGCAGAATTTAAAATTGCATGAGCATCCATTCCGTAACCCTGGGTGCAGTATTGCATTGCTTTTGCTACACGCTCGGGTGTTTTTAAAAGTCCTTCCCTGTCTGGATTTTCACCAATCAATTTTATCGTGCTGCGATAGTTTAGCATTAAATCTTTAGTAACATCTTCGTCGTAATGTTCAATTTTTTTATAAGCCATAAACAATTATTTTTTTAAAATATAAATCAGCATGCAGGATATTCTGCAAAGTTTTTTGGTGTTTCATACAGGCGGATTTGTAAATCAAATTTGTCATCAATTTTGTTTCTCAAAAGATTGTAAATTACAATCGCTATATTTTCAACCGTAGGATTAAGATGAGTAAATTCGGGAACATCGATGTTCAGATTTTTATGATCTAATTTTTCTAAAACATTCTCTTTTACCAGGTCGCTCAAAAATTTTAAATCAATTACAAACCCAGTATCAGCGCCCGGCTCGCCGGTAATTTTAATATCCATTTCATAATTATGTCCATGATAATTTGGATTATTACATTTACCAAAAACAGCGTAATTCTTTTCTTCATTCCAGTCAGAATTATGCAAACGATGCGCTGCATTAAAATGTTCTTTTCTATAAACAGATACTTTTTTATTCATCTTCTTAAATATAAAAAATAATAATTAAAAATCTCCAAAATACTCAACAAAAATACGTGGAGTTTCATACAACTTTATGCAATGCAATTGCACACCTTCGGGCAATCGGGAAAATAATTGTTTCCAAATTTCTATCGCCAGATTTTCTGTAGAACACATTTTTCCTTTCATAAAATCAACATCCATATTCAGGTTTTTGTGATCCAGTTTTTCTAAAACAAATTCATTTATTAATTTACTCAAAACTTTCACATTTATCACGAAACCTGTATCTGTAGAGACTTTCCCTTTGATCGTTACATGCAATTCATAATTATGACCATGCCAGTTTTCGTTAGCGCATTTTCCAAAAATCAACTCATTTTTTTCTTTATCCCATTCGGGATTATATAGTTTATGTGCAGCATTAAAATGTTCTATACGCGTTAAAAACAACATTGAATAAAAAATTTTTGCAAAGGTAAACCCATAATTCATAATACGATTGTAAATACGAAATTTGCGAGATGAATTTATTAATTGTTGCTGCAACAGAAATTGAAATTGAACCTTCATTAAAAGAAAAAACAGATGTAGAAATTTTAATTACGGGTGTTGGAATTCCGGCAACAGTTTTTTATCTCACCAAAAAATTATTAGAGAAAAAATATGATTATGTTATTCAGGCCGGAATTGCAGGGTCGTTTAATAATCATTTTAATTTAGCAGAAGTAGTGTTGGTAAAAGAAGACGCATTTGCAGATCTGGGAATTGAGGAAAATGGAAATTTCCAAACTCTTTTCGAAACAGGGTTTATCAATAAAAATGATTTTCCTTTCATAAATGGGTGGCTTATAAATTCACATCCTTTTTTTGAGACGAGCGTTTTACCTGCGGTAAAAGGAATCACCGTAAATAAAATTTGTGAGAATGATTCTCAAAATGAAACAGTCAAAGAAAAATTTTCTCCGGATGTAGAAAGTATGGAAGGCGCTGCGTTTCATTATGTTTGTCTACAGCAAAAAATTAATTTTTTACAACTTCGTGGTATTTCAAATCATGTTGGAGAAAGAGATAAATCAAAATGGGAAATAAAAGAATCTATTAAAAATTTGAATAAAAAATTATTTAAAATTATTGAAAATCTATAAAGAACCTTATGAATTTTACTCTTGGTTTTTCACCCTGCCCAAACGATACTTTTATTTTTGATGCCCTTGTAAATAAAAAAATAAATACCGGCGATTTTCATTTTAATGTAAGGCTTGAAGACGTGGAAACATTAAATAATCTTGCAAAAAAAGGAGCACTTGATTTTACAAAAATCAGTTTTGGCGTTTTGCCATTGATCGTAAATGAATACAAAGTAATGAACAGCGGAAGCGCCCTGGGTAAAGGCGTGGGGCCGCTTTTAATTTCCCGAAAGCCGGTTGAATTTAATGAAGTTAAAAAATATACAATCGCTATTCCCGGAGAAAACACAACCGCTCATCTTTTATTTTCACTTGCGTTTCCAAATGCTAAAAATAAAATTTTCAAAAGGTATGACGAAATAGAAAAGTCAGTTTTAGATTCAGAAAATGTATTAGGCGTAATCATTCATGAAAATCGTTTTACTTACATGGAAAAAGGATTGCACAAAATTGTTGATCTTGGAAATTTTTGGGAAGAAAAAACATCACTTCCAATTCCTCTGGGAGGCATAGTTGGCAGAAGAAATATGGATGTAAATATTTTAATGAATGTAGATGCATTGATCAAAGAAAGTATGGAATATGCTTTTGAAAATTATCCGCTGATCACAGATTATGTAAAGCAACATTCCCAGGAAATGGAACCGGAAGTCATGAAAAAACATATTGACCTGTATGTAAATAATTATTCTATCAATCTTGGAAAGGAAGGAAGAAATGCGATTCAAAAATTTATGGAAGTTTATCGTTCTACGCGCCAAACATTGGGCCTGCCTGCTTTCTTAGATGAAGAACTCTTTGTTCAGGAAGAATAAGATTTAATAATATTAATCACTCGTTTGTTGCCAGTAAACAAATAAATATCCCATTTTTCTCTTCGTTGATGTTTTACTGGAATTATTTCTCTTTACCTTCGCGGCATCATTTTCATGCTAAAATTATTGCACAGCTAAAGACAAAATGTATAAAAAGCTGCTAAAATATGTTGACCTGATCAATAAATGGCGCAAAAAAGCAGTTTCTAATACTAATTTTTTAATTTTAGCAGCAGCTGTGGTGGGCGTTTTGGGAGGTATTGCTTCTTCATTATTAAAAGAACTTACTCACCTCGTTGCTAACTTTCTGCAAAATGACCTTCATTGGAAATACAAGTATTATCTCTATTTTTTCTTTCCACTAATTGGCCTTTTCCTTACTGTTTTTTATATCCGCATTTTTATCCGCCGCACTAAGTTCCAGCATGGAATTCCGGCTATTCTTTTCAATATTTCTCACAACTCAAGCAAACTTGACTTTCATAATATTTATAGCCAGGTTATTTCCAGCGCGCTTACTGTGGGGCTTGGAGGATCTGCTGGGCTGGAAGCTCCAGCCGTAGCCAGTGGAGCAGCAATTGGTTCAAACATAGGCCGGTTTTTTGGATTGAATTACCGAGAAACCACGTTGCTATTGGCTTGTGGTGCCGCCGCCGGGATTGCAGGCGCATTCGACAGTCCTATTACAGGAATGATCTTCGCCATTGAAGTGATCATGCCTGAATTTTCTATTCCTGCTGTTATTCCTTTATTAATTTCCTCCGCTATATCGTCGGTTGTTTCTCAAATTATATATAAAGAACCTCTCTTCATCCTTATCACCAAGGGGTGGGTAATAGATGCATTTTGGTATTATATTGTTCTTGGTGTTCTTATTGGTCTATACTCAGTTTATTTCAGCAGGCTGAACAGTTATCTTTTTGCCGCATTCAACAAAATAAAAAGGAAATACACAAAGGCGTGGATAGGTGGCATCATCCTGGGAGTTTTGATTGCATTTCTTCCTTCTCTTTATGGAGAAGGTTATATTACTATTCAAAAATTGCTGGACGGCAATTATCAATCACTTTTAGCGAACAGCTTCTTCTCAGAATACCAGGAGATTGGATGGGCGCTTGTTTTGTTTGGAGCACTTTCTGTAGTCGGGAAAACATTTGCCTGCATCATTACGATGGGCAGTGGCGGCAATGGAGGCATGTTTGGACCGAGCGTGGTTGTTGGCGGCCTGGCAGGTTTTGTTTTTGCATTCGGGCTAAATCAAACAGGAATGGTACAATTAAATGTTACCAATTTCATCATTGCAGGAATGGCAGCTTCTGTCAGCGGTGTAATGCACGCGCCATTAACCGGGATTTTTCTCGCTGCTGAGATTACGGGAGGATATGTGCTGATGGTTCCCTTGATGATTGTTTCTGCCATTTCTTATTTTATTAATAAAGGGATTCTAAAATATTCGATCTACACAAGAGGACTTGCTGAACAAGGTAATCTGGTGTCTCAGGAAAACAAGGACCATCGGGTTTTAAGAAGGATCAAATTAAAATACCTGGTTGAAAATGATTTTGTTATTCTACGCCCTGATGATACACCGCGAAGCAGAAGCGCAGATATCGTGCATACTACGAAAAATGTTTTTCCTGTAGTAAACCTCCAGGGAGAATTAACCGGCATCTTACATAGTGATCAACTGTTGGAACTTTTGGTAAGTAACAATGTGGAGGATCAAAACAGGCCTATAAAAGAAATAGCACCTCCGCCAGACAAAATAATTGATATTAACACGCCAATGTTTGAGGTGATGCAAATTATGGAAAGCCAGGATACCCGCATTCTACCCGTAACAGGGCCTAATAATATGTATATCGGATTCGTAACAAAAAATGGGATTTTTAATAAATACAGACACATTTTAATGCGGCAGGAAGATTATATGGAATGAAATAAATTCTTTATTAGAACTCCTGAGTTTCTTTCCAGTAAATCAACAAAAAATCAGTGTAGAAAGGCGTGAAGAAGCCGACAGGTTATTTAACGGACTTTCAGCAGGCGGAAATATCGAGATGCCTATCGGCGAAAGTCCCTGGGG
>JBEPVG010000039.1:0-9812 GCA_041691175.1 Chitinophagaceae bacterium | reverse complement strand
GGAATAAATTTTTTGCTCATAATAAAACTGATTATTGGGTTCATAAGTAAAAGTAACAGAAATTAAAATTGCACTTTAAAATTAATGGATTGAATTAACAAAGGTTTTTGCAAAAGTATGTACGGTTAAAAGAAAGGATTATTGTTTAAATTTTTGACGTGAGTTTGATTTAAGTCCTCCAAGCTTAAAGACAAATTTACAAAGAATAAGAGTCATTTGTTAGAAGATAAGTTATCGATGAAAAGTGTCAAACATGGGAAGTATCTTTATTAGGCCAACCTCACAGTAAATAAACAAATAACCTGAATAAAATTTCTTGAATTTTCTTAATTCTGCAAGACTTCTTTCGAAGTTTTTTTACAATTGAATCGCCTTTTCTCTCCGGATATTGAATTAAATTTGCAGTAAATTATTTCAACAAAAAAAAGAAAAATAAAATGGATTTCAGAATAGAAAAAGATACGATGGGTGAAGTGAGAGTACCTGCCACAGCCTATTACGGCGCACAAACAGAAAGAAGTATAGAGAATTTCAAAATAGCACAAGACATTAATAAAATGCCAAAAGAAATAATTCAGGCATTTGCATATTTAAAAAAAGCTGCGGCCATTACCAATTTTGATGCAGGCGTTTTATCCAAAGAAAAACTGGATTTAATCACCAAAGTATGTAATGAAATACTTGCCGGAAAATTAGATAAAGAATTTCCTTTGGTGATTTGGCAAACAGGAAGTGGTACGCAAAGCAACATGAATGTAAATGAGGTGATTGCATATCGCGGCCATGTTTTAAATGGAGGTAATCTTTCTGACAAGCAAAAAATATTGCATCCAAATGATGATGTAAATAAATCACAATCGAGCAACGATACTTTTCCAACGGCCATGCATATTGCAGCGTATAAAATTCTGCACGATCTCACATTACCTGCATTGGAAAAACTGAAAAATACTTTTGACAAAAAGTCAACAGATTTTATGCAAATTGTAAAAATAGGGCGCACTCATTTTATGGATGCAACTCCGTTAACGCTTGGCCAGGAATTTAGTGGTTATGCGTCACAAATTGGCCATGGAATAAAAGCTATCAGAAACACTTTACCGCATTTAGGCGAATTGGCGCTTGGTGGCACTGCTGTTGGAACAGGAATTAATACACCGGAAGGATACGCAGTGAATGTTGCTGAAACTATTGCCGAACTTACCGGCCTTCCTTTTATCACTGCAAAAAATAAATTTGAATCGCTCGCGGCTCATGACGCAATCGTTGAAACTCATAGCGCGCTAAAAACAGTCGCAGTAAGCCTGATGAAAATAGCCAATGACATCCGGATGTTGTCTTCAGGACCACGAAGTGGAATTGGGGAAATCCGTATTCCTGAAAATGAACCCGGTTCCTCCATTATGCCGGGAAAAGTAAATCCTACACAATGTGAGGCCCTCACCATGATTGCTGCGCAGGTAATGGGAAATGATGTGGCAATAAGTATTGGCGGCGCGTCCGGACAATTTGAATTAAATGTTTTTAAACCCATGATCATTTATAATTTTCTTCATAGTGCAAGATTACTCGGAGATGGTTGTAATAGTTTTAATGAAAATTGCGCAAAAGGAATTGAGCCGGTTATAGAAAATATAAAGAAACATGTTGATAATTCTTTGATGCTGGTAACAGCGCTTAACCCAAAGATCGGCTATTACAAAGCCGCTGAGATTGCTCAAAAAGCACACAAAGAAAATACTACTCTCAAAGAAATGGCCGTGAAATTAGGGTATGTTACGCCGGAAGAATTTGATGAATGGGTAAATCCTAAAAATATGGTTGGCAAATTGCCAAAGTCCTAAGTCTTCTCTTTAGAATAGATGTAACGACCACAAGAAATTCAAAATGGATTAGATAATCTCTGTGTACAGTAAATCAACAAATTTTGAGAAAACTGAATTTAATAACTCCACAAATTTTGTTCATAATCAAATATCTCATTCTGAATTTTATCGCCTTCTAACAATTGGAGAATGGGGCTTTGCTTTAAACCGGTTTGGCCACTTAGGTATTGATCAAAAGGATTATTCAAAGTGCTTTTTATAATTCGGCCATGAAACATCCTAGATTCAAAAAGATCCTCCCAGGTCATTCTCGCACCATAGTTTTTTGCATTATAAACATAATATTTAGCGAAAATCGGACGCATATCCGGATAGTAAACCCAGAAAATAGGCGAATCTCCCAAATCAATTCCTGAAGCTGTAATCACACGTTTAACAGGAGCAATTCCTAAAATTCTCCAAAACAAACGGGAATTTTCTTTGTCAAAAATCACTTCTTCTTTTATCATGAATTTATAAAATGAATCCAGGTTTACTTCCTGCATCACTTCTTTATTTCCTACTACATTTCCTACATTATCGTAAATAGGCACTGAAACACTACCACCTGAAATTTTTGTGCTGAGCTCAGATTTGGTGAGCGGAGTTGTAAACCGGTCATCATCAGCGCTGAATGCAGTAACGCCGCCTTTATCAGGGCCATCCTGAATTGCTTTAAAAAGAATAGAAATAAACCTTTGATTACCATTGTCTTCATCGGCTGAATATCTGAAGGGAAGATTAATTTTTTCGCGGGTATCTATTTCGCGCCAGATTCTTTCATCGTAAGCAGCGTCTTCCTGGCGTAGATGCTGATAAGGAAGTGCAGTTCTATCTTGTATCAATGCATTATGATTATCAAGAGCTGTTTCAGGACGCAAGGATGGTTTTACTGCGGTTATAGGAAGGCTATCTTTCATACTACTATCAGCCCGCGACATAACGATTGCTGTATCAGTGGCCGCAGGATTAATGTTTGCATTTGATCTTGCAGCGGTTGTTTTCTTTGCAGTTGTTCGTTTTTTTGCGGTCCTCTTCTTTGCCTGTGCATCTGCTGTGTTAGCTATCACCCCAAAAGAGAGTACCAGCACCAGGCATTTCATAATAATTGTTTTCATAGCCTTTTATTTTTATTCTTGTAGTTTAATATAATATAAATCCAGGCCCAGGAATACTTCTTACAATTCCATCAGGCCCCTGAACTTTTACATTATCAAATGTTACTGAAGTACCGGGAATGCATTTTTGCAACTGACCACTCAAACCTTCCAGGCTTCCGCCGTGAATTTGTCCGGATTGTATATTTCCAAAATTAGCACCTGAGAAATAAACGGTCGCGCTCACAATATTAAAATGAGCATCAAAATCGAAACCCTTTAAATCTGCCCGGGCAAAATTTTGGTTTTTAAATACCACTGATTGAATTCTGCCACCAGCGCTAGGTCCAACCATCAAAATCGGATCAGGAATCATTTTTACTCTGAATTCATAAGTACTGGGTTTGCCATCCGCATTCACTGTTATTGAAGCTTTACCTAGCTGGCTTACCTTCACCGTGTATTTTCCAGGACCTCCCGATGGAGACAAAGAACCACCTGCCATAGAAACGCGTGTTTTATCCCAACCTGTTCCGGAAGAAATAGTTACCGGGTTAGGAACGCCAATGTAAAATACATTCATTTTATCAAGCATTACAGCTGCTCCACCTGGTGTGCCAACAGTATAAGTTACGGTTTGATGAATCGGAACCGGTTTACCATCTTCGCCAATAAACGATCCGTTAATTTGAACAGTATGATCGCCTGCGCCACTTACAGTTGTTTTATAAGTGCCTTGCCCGTTTACCAGATTTACCGCAGAACCGTTAATAGAGATATTGCTTTTCACAGTTGAACTATAAGCACCAACACCTGCAGTAACGGTTAATTCTTGTCCGGGCATCAGGTAGTTGGAACTTTGGCCAACCAAAACTCCTACCTGATCCATGTGAACTTCCACGGCTCCAATCTGAGAATGGCAATAAGTAACCACCATACTTTCAGCATTCTTTACATTATTTTGAAATTTGCTAAGCATCGTTAATGCAGCTACAGTCGGTGTCATGTGAAAGAAAGCCTGGGTAAAATCTTTTTCCTTACCTTCCAGAGATAGCGGCGGAGTTGTATTTACGGGAAAATTATTTGCAAACTGGCTTTTTATAGATGGATCAATAGCGAGAATTTGCGCTTTATATTGCTCCAGCCGGGCTTTCAGTTTAGCGCCTTCTCCGTTTGTTTCAAATAATCTGGTAGAAGCATCAAGATTATCTTCTCTGTAATCTTCAACGCTGTCATTTAATTTACTGTCCCATTTCATTTTCAGATCAGCCGCATGTTTCAAAGCTAGTTTAAGACTGTCCATATAGGTCATCATATCTGCAGATAGTTTTCTTGCCTGCATTGCTTTTGGTTCCCATATAGCGGCTTTATCTTTGGATTCAGGTTTAGTTAATTTTTCTTCTAAAGATTTGTATAAGGTATTATTAGAGGCACTAATGTTATTATTTGAAGTTACTAAACTTTTATCTACAACTTTAAATGCATTAATCACCTCATTAGATACGTTAAGGGCAAGGATCGCCGTAAGTACGAGGTACATTACGTTGATCATTTTTTGCCTGGGATCTCTGGGTAGTCCTGCCATGTTATTTAATTTACTGTTAGTTTTTAGAATTTTGGATTAGTCGTTTATTATTGTCTTCCCTGCATGGCACTAAGCATGTTTCCATAAACCTGGTTTAATTTACCAAGATTTTCAGCCAAAGCGGAAATTTGTGCTTTTGTCGCCTGTGCGTCATCTACTGTCTCTACCATTACTTCACTGGCTTTAGCCATTCTTCCATAAAAACTATTTAAAGTTTTTAAATGGTTATTGCTTTCATTTAATTCGAGCTCGTAAATGGAATTTAATGAGCCTAGATTCTTGGTAAGTACCTGAACCTGTTCATGAAATCCTTTGGCACTATCTGCGGCATTATTAAAATTGCTCATTGTATTTGCTGAATTAGTGTATGCGTCCTTCATTAAGCCAAGCGCATTGGTGGCTTCTTTTGTTTTTGCAGAAAAGTCACCTGTAGATTTTACTACGTCACCTACTTCGCCAATCTGTGAAACAGTGACACCTAATTTCTGAAAATTTTCTCCAAGTCTTCTCATGTTTACAGGAGTAATTTCAGCGTCTTTCATCATCTTTTCCATTGATTGTAAAGCCGGATTTCCCTCGGCTACTGCGGCTTGCGCCTTAGCCTGTTGGCCTGCTATATGATGCGGCTGTGGTTTTACCCATTCAATACACGCATAAACCATAAAAATTGCAGTTTCAGTCCACATACCAATAGTCAGCATAGTATCTGCATAAGATTGGTGTGTCAATTTTGCCCAGGCAGCGAATATTACTACTGCTGCACCGGCGCTTACCAGTACATCTATTACTGTTAAAAAGTTTCTCCTTGGTTGTTGAGTTGTCATAAAGTTTTGATTTTTTACTTTGATTTTGATTTTTTGGGATTTTAAAGTTCGCACAAAAAATGCCTATATTAATTAATTAGTAACAATTAATACAGGCAGTAAGATGTTGAACTAAAAATTTTATCTATGGAAATTAATTTAATTTTTTTCGATTAAGATTTTTTGCCTTTTTTACCGGTTGATGGTGGCAAATCAATTACGCAACGGAATCCGATGTATGACTTAGCAGTATCCTGGTATTCAAAATCACGGGTGCTGGTATGCAAATAAAAACCTACGTCTTTCCAGCTTCCACCACGAATCACTTTACGTTTCATGCGCGGAGCATCCTGGTCGGCAGCGTTCCAACGGATATCAGGGTTCATATCATGTTGAAAATTATAACCGCCTTCATAATATAAAGAAGAAGTCCATTCTGATACGTTTCCAGCCATACAATATAAACCGAAATCGTTAGGCCAGTAAGCATCTGCACGAACTGTGTAAAAACCACCGTCCTCAGGATAATTGCCTCTTCCGGGTTTAAAATTTGCCAATAGACAACCTTTCCTGTTTCTCAGATATGGGCCACCCCACGGAAATGGAGACTGAGATCTTCCACCTCTTGCAGCATATTCCCACTGTGCTTCTGTAGGCAAATGGAAATTGGTTTCAGCGGATCTTTTTTTACCTGCTAAATATGAATTTAAATATTGAGTTCTCCATTCACAAAAAGCGGTAGCTTGTTTCCAATTAATACCAACAACCGGATAGTTTCCAAATGCAGGATGACTGTAATATTGTTTTGCCATTGGCTCATTATAAGAATAAGCGAAATCTCTTATCCATACTAGCGTGTCAGGATAAATTGGAATATCTTTTTTTATAATGAAAGCGCTGCGTGGAATATTCGGATCTGAATTGCTCGCTGCTGCGCCGTAATCAAAAGTTTCAAGATGATAAAGCATTTTAGAAGCATCTAATTCTTTTTTTCCAAAAACACGATTATCAGGAGTAACGATCATAGCATCTATTTTTTCCAACGTTGCCTTATCATCCCATTTAATCATTTTCACTTTTGGCCAATCCAGGTATTCGCTTCCATCAGTCCCTTGCTTTACGTATCCCATTAATTTTCCCGCAATAGAATCACGAACATAATTGGTGAACATGCGGTATTCGTTATTAGTAATTTCGGTTGCATCCATCCAAAAACCACTTATAGAAACCTGCTTGTTGCGCGCGGTAAAAGTGTAATTAATATCCTCATCACTCGGTCCCATATGAAAAGTTCCGGGTGGAACATATACCATCCCAGGAGGTTTTGACATAATGTAACGGGCGGCAGGAGCTACTCCATGAAGCTGGCCATCATCGGGTTGTCCTTTAGACTTTCCGAATTTACCACAGCTTGATAGGAGAATTGCTGTTACTGCTAATGTTGTGAAAAACGCACTTTTCATTTTTTTAACTTTGAAGGGTAAGGGCAAATGTAATATTTATTTAAAAATACCTTGATTGTTTGACTCATCTTCATAAATACGCCATTGCGATTTCTATTTAAACGAGCAAGTATTTTAATTATTGTAAAAAGCTATCAAATTTTTTTAAAATATCTTTAAGTAAATGCAAACAAAGTAACGAACTATAAAATTAATTTTAAGAAAAATGCTTTCATATAAAAAGTTAATTTAGGACGGTAAAAGAAAAATAAAACTACGAAAAACAATTTTATAAAATGCATTTAAAACAAAAAGATTTTAGTGAAAATAATTAATCATCAATAACCTCATCATTTTTTTCAGGTTTTAATATTCCATTTGGATTTTACAACTCTTTTTCCAAATTTTAATTAACGATAATATAACAAAACTAAAATTTGTTTAAAAAGTTCGTTTACTGTTCATATGACTTTAAAAATGAAGTGTGAAAGCATTTTTATGAAGCAGGATAAAATAGTAAATTTGCCGCCTTCATTATGGCTAAAATTAAGCAGAAAGATTCAGTGGTGGTATATTCCGAACATGAAAATATAGAAGTATTTGGTGCCAGAGAACATAATCTTAAGAATATTGATATTGTAATTCCCAAAAATAAGCTCGTCGTCATTACCGGCATCAGCGGCAGCGGAAAATCTTCATTGGCTTTTGATACAATTTTTTCTGAAGGCCAACGTCGGTATATGGAAAGTTTTTCTGCTTATGCCCGCCAGTTTTTGGGCGATATGGAAAGGCCGGATGTAGATAAAATTACCGGCCTTTCTCCTGTAATATCTATTGAGCAAAAGACGACTAATAAAAATCCCAGGAGTACGGTTGGAACCGTTACAGAAGTTTACGATTTTTTACGTTTGCTCTATGCAAGAATTGGCGAAGCGTTCAGTTACAATACTGGGAACAAAATGGTGAAATGGAGTGAAGAAGAAATTGTTGAAAATATTTTTTCCCGATTTTCAAAGAAAAAAATTGTGGTCCTTGCTCCATTGGTGCGTGGAAGAAAGGGGCATTACCGGGAATTATTCGAGGAAGTAAGAAAAAAGGGATTTTTAAAAATAAGAATTGACGGAGAAATAAAAGACCTCGTTCCGAGAATGCAGATCGACCGTTATAAAATTCATGATATAGAATTGGTAGTTGATCGCCTGGCGGCTGATAAAGAACAAAAAGTTAGATTGAGCGAAAGCGTTCAAAAAGGTTTGCAATTGGGAAATGGCTTGTTGTTTTTATTATTAAATGATGACCAGAAATTAATTCAATACAGCCGTCATCTGATGTGTGAGCAATCAGGGATTAGTTATGAAGAACCTTCACCAAATGCTTTCTCATTTAATTCACCTTACGGAGCCTGCCCGGTTTGCAAGGGTTTGGGAAATGTGTACCAGGTAAATCTGGATGCAATTATTCCGGATAAAAAGCTAAGTATCAATGAAGGCGCTATTGCTCCGCTTGGCGAAGAAAGAGATTCTTATGTTTTTAAACAGGTGCAACAACTGGCAAAAAAAAATAAAATCAGCCTTGACAAACCTGTAAAGGATATTCCTCAAAGTGCTTTGAATCTTATTTTATTTGGAACTGAAAATAAAAATAATGACGATAACGGCAATTCATTTACACAATTTGATTTTATAAATAATTTGTCCGGCGAAATTCCTTCCGGCGAATATGAAGGCGTTGTAAATATGATTAAGCGCTGGTTTCATTCAGATACCACCAATGAAAGTTTAAGAACCTGGGTCGAGAAATTCATGATGTTGGAAAAATGCCCATCGTGTGACGGTAAAAGATTAAAAAAAGAAAGTCTCTGGTTTAAAATAGATGAGAAAAATATTGCCGAATTGTCTGAAATGGACCTGGTGAAATTATTGTCCTGGTTTGATGGAATTGAAATGCGGTTAAATAAAAAACAAAATATTATTGCACGGGATATTTTAAAAGAAATAAGAGAAAGAATTCAGTTTTTGCTTGATGTTGGTTTGACTTATCTTTCATTAAATCGTCCGTCTAAAAGCCTTAGTGGCGGAGAGTCTCAGCGAATCCGGCTGGCTACTCAAATTGGTTCTCAGTTACAAGGCATCACTTATATTCTGGATGAACCCAGTATCGGCCTTCATCAAAGAGATAATCAGCAATTAATAAAAGCGTTAAAAAATTTAAGAGATATTGGTAATAGTGTTTTGGTGGTCGAACATGATAAAGACATCATGCTCGCAGCAGATTATTTAATTGATATTGGGCCCGATGCGGGGAAGCATGGCGGTGAAGTAGTTGCCATTGGCACTCCTGAGAATTTTTTGAAACTTGATACACTCACTTCTTCTTATTTAAATGGAGAAGTACAAATAAAAATTCCATCAGAAAGAAGAAAAGGAAATGGACATTCACTCGTTTTAAAAGGCTCTTCAGGAAATAATTTAAAAAACATAACGGCAACATTCCCTTTAGGAAAATTTATTTGCGTAACGGGCGTTAGCGGTAGTGGAAAATCAACATTAATCAATGAAACATTATATCCTCTTTTAAGCATACATGCCTATAAAAGTAAAATGACTCCTTTGCCTTTTAAAAAGATTGAAGGCCTTGAATTTATTGATAAAGTGGTGGAGATTGATCAATCGCCCATTGGCAGAACGCCGAGAAGTAATCCCGCTACTTATTGTGGTTTTTTTACAGACATAAGAGCTCTTTTTGCAGCAATTCCGGAAGCGAAAATCAGAGGTTATAAGCCTGGGAGATTTTCCTTTAATGTAAAAAGCGGAAGATGCGATGTTTGCCAGGGTGGCGGCATGAGAACGATAGAAATGAATTTCCTTCCGGACGTGTATGTCAGGTGCGAAAAATGCAATGGCAAAAGATACAATCGTGAAACATTAGAAATAAGATACAAAGGGAAATCCATCAGCGATGTGTTGGAAATGACGGTTGATGAAGCAGTAGAATTTTTTAAAAATGTCCCTTATTTATAT
>JBEPVG010000038.1:0-9861 GCA_041691175.1 Chitinophagaceae bacterium | reverse complement strand
CATCAAAGTAGATAGTTGAAAATTTTTCTTTGCCGCCGAATCCAAATCGAAATAACTTTCTTCAGGATGTGCGTTTTTATAAATTACAGCTACTTCACTTTGGTTGGGAGAAAATTCTACTGTTTTTGTGCTATCATCTTTGTGATAATTCAGCGCTCCATAAAGGTTTCCAATAGGAATGGGATAATCTTCTCCATTGTTGTTTACAATAAACTGAATTTCAAATCCATCTGTCTCTAAAGTGCGATGGTAAAGGCTTCGCATAAACTGAAGTACTGATCCTCTGTAGGCAATTGCACGGTTCTTTTGCCATGTTTCCTGTTGTTCAGGTGTTCCCTGCATTTCCTCAAAAAGGGGATAGCCAATGAATAAATTAGTTTTGGTTTCATAATCATTCGTAAATGAATCAATGGCAAATTTTAAGGTATATCCCAAAGAGAAATTGTCTACGATAAGAGGTTCCTTGGCTAAGACTTTTAAGCGATTTCTTTTTTTGCTAAAATAAAAAAGAAGCACCTCCGGGTTTTTAATTACACATTGTTTTGAAAAATTTGTTTGCCCGATAAAATGATCGGTAAAAAAGGTGCCATATTTTTCCCATCCATCTTTCACTTCAGTTGTAATAGAAATTGTAACGGCTTCCAGAGATTTTTCTTCAGGATTTAATTCAAAAAGTAAGCTGTCATTTTTAGAAGAAGCATTTACCCGGATGCTTTCAGTTTCATATCCGGTAAATGTTGTAACCAGCGAGTAGCCTCCTACAGGAAGGCGAATGCTAAAATTCCCTTCCGCATCACTGGCTTCTCCAATTGTAGTATTCTGGGCAAAAACTGATGCACCTGCCAAAGGCGCTTTTGTGTTTTTATCAATTACTTTTCCTTTTACTAAGAAATAAGTTACCTGGGCAGAAACCTTAAATGGAGTTAATAAAAATGAAAGTAAAAAAATAAAAACAGCCACAAAAAGAATTTGGATATTGGTATTCATGGTTGGATAAATTTTAGGTTAAAGCGAATATTTTTCTTTTAAGGCAGCACAGGTAAATTCAATGGTGTCTTTGATTTTTGTGAATCGAAAACCGGGGAGTGCTTTCAAAATTTTATGGTTATCAAAATATATTTTTGCTTGCGCTGTTCGAACTGTTTCCTTTGTCAATAAATGTTTAGTTCCTGTGAGCTTTGACTTTATTTTTTCAGCTCGCCAGATTAATTCTGCCAAAAGAGGAGAGACTTTTTTATATGGCGGATTTTTCCCAAAACATTTTGCGATTGAAGAGAATATTTCTCTGTAAGGTAGATTCTCTCCATTTAAAATAAATCGTTCACCCGTTATTTCGCTATTCATTAACAGGATAATTGCGCGCACTACATCTCTTACATCTATAAATCCCGAAATTCCATCCGTGTACCATTTAAATTCTTTGTAAGCATTTTTAAAAATTGCAGTAGATCCGGTATCCCAATTATTTCCACCCAGAATTAAGGAAGGATTTACAATCACGGCTTTTAATCCTTCGCCAATTCCGCGCCATACTTCCATCTCGCCAAAATATTTTGATTTGCCATAAATGCTATTGTTCGTTTCTTCGGTCCAATTCATTTTTTCTGTAATTCTCTCGCCTTCCCCTGTTCTTCCCAAAGCCGCTACAGAACTGACGTGCACCAATTTATTTACACCCGAATCGATACATGCATTTACTACATTCGCGGCTCCTTCAATATTTATTTTAAAAAGTTTATGTTTATCTTTTGGATCATACGAAACGAGTGCAGCAGAATGATAAACATGAGAAACGTTTTTCATTATTTCATTCAAACAAACTACGTCAAGAATATCGCATTGTACAATTTCCAGATTTGGATGAGAAAGAGAAAGAGGTGTAGAATGATAGATTGCTTTTACATTTTCTCCGTCGTTAAGTAATTGTTTTATTAGTTCATTCCCAACGAGACCTGAGCCGCCCGTTACCAGCACTTTTTTTTGAACACTATTTTTTTCTGAAAAATTTTCCTGTAGCATTTTCCGGATTTACAATTAATTATCTTTAAAAAAATGTAAATTAATTGATCCTACTTATTTATTTATATTTATAAAATCCTTTCCCTGTTTTTTTTCCTAACTCATTATTTTTTACTTTCTCTATTTGAATGGAAGAAGGTTCAAAACGGGAAGCTTTATCATAAGCATCATACATACTCCGGGTAACAGCAAGATTAATATCCATCCCAATCAAATCCATTAATTTAAAAGGTCCCATTTTAAAGCCACTCGCTTCTAAAATCTCATCAACTTCTTCAAAAGATGCAATACCATCCTCAACAATTTTAAGAGATTCTAAATAATAATGCCTCGCCACACGATTCACGATAAAGCCGGGCGCATCTTTGCACATCACCGGACTTTTGCCCATTTGTTTACAAATATCAAAGATTACGTTTGCTGTGTCCGCATTGGTTTGACGACCCTTTATAACTTCGACCAATTTCATGATATAAGCCGGATTAAAAAAGTGCATTCCCACAACTCTTTGAGGAAAAATTATTTTTTCCTGTATTGATGAAACAGAGAGAGAAGAAGTGTTTGTTGCAAAAATTACTTCTTCATTATTATATTTTGCAAGGTCATTAAAGAGAGAAATTTTTGCTTCTTCTTTTTCAATGATTGCTTCGATAATTATAGTAGCGGTGCAATCTTTTATGTTGTGTGTAAATATTATCCGGTTGAAAATATTTTGTTTTTCTTTTGAAGAAATTTTCTTTTTTTCAACTAGATATTGCAGGTTTTTTTGAATAGAAATTTGCGCTTTTGCAAGAATGTTTTCATTTACATCAAAAAGAATTGTTTTAAAACCACTTTTCGCTGCCACTTGTGCAATCCCACTTCCCATCGTTCCTGCGCCGCAAATGCAAATTGTTGTTGTCATGATTATTAATTGTAAAATCTGCTGTTAACTTCAAAAATATGCCTAAAAGCTTTGTCTACATTAACTATTGGAATTCCATGGTTGATTGAAGTAGCGAAAGGTTTGCATCAGGAATCTTTTTGGGTATTTTTTCTTAGTTGAATTGCAAGCTCATTCACAGATAATTCAATAAAAATATTTTAAAGTGTAGACGCATTCGGACTTTGAACTTTTTGTTTCTTATTCTTGTAATATGATTTTTATTTTTCTTATTTATCCAGACATAATTCAATTATTAACCAAAAGATAAAAGATGAAGTTTACTTTTAGAAAAATAAATCATGGTTAAACTGTACTCTCAAATTGCTTTAGAAACCGAACATCATTTTCACTGAAGATGCGCAAATCTTTTATCTGATATTTGAGCATGGTAATTCTTTCAATTCCCATTCCAAAAGCAAAGCCTGAATATTTATTTGAATCAATTCCACAATTTTCCAGAACATTGGGATGAACCATTCCGCAACCTAAAATTTCTACCCAACCGGTGTGTTTACAAACGTTACAACCCACGCCACCACAGATAAGGCAGGAGATATCCATCTCTGCACTCGGTTCTGTAAAAGGGAAATAAGATGGGCGAAAACGAACTTTAATTTCTTTGCCAAACATTTCCTGAACGAAAAAATAAAGCGTTTGCTTGAGGTCTGCAAATGAAACATTATCTGCAATGTATAGCCCTTCTACCTGGTTAAAAAAACAATGTGCCCTGGCGCTGATTGTTTCATTTCGATACACACGGCCAGGACAAACAATTCTGATTGGCAATTTCCCTTTTTCCATTTCTCGAACCTGCACGCTGCTTGTGTGGGTGCGTAGCATCCAGGCAGGATTTTGTGAAACATAAAATGTATCCTGCATATCCCGCGCCGGATGAATCTCCGGTAAATTCAATGCTGTGAAATTGTGCCAGTCATCTTCAATTTCAGGGCCTTCTGCTACAGCAAATCCAAGCCGTTGGAAAATTGAAACGATTTTATTTCGTATAATACTTATCGGATGCCGGGTCCCGATTGAGAAGGAATCGCCGGGCAATGAAAGATCTATTTTGCTTTCGATCGCCGGTCGAAGGTTGTCAGTCGTCGTCTTTAATTCCTCATATTTATTTTCTGCAAACAATTTTAATTCATTCAAAATCTTTCCCATTTCTCTTTTATTTTCTGGCGCTACATTTTTCATTTCACTCATCAATGATTTTACAGAACCATTGGAGCCAAGAAATTTTATACGAAAGATTTCAGCCTGATCATTTTCTTCGCCGGAGAAATTATTTATTTCATCTTTTAAATTATTTATTTGCCCAAGCAGATTTTCCATAAGTGCAAAAATAAGCCAAAGAGTATTTAGATTATTTTGTAAGCTTCTTAATTAATTTTGATGTGTATTTTATTTCTACATTTTATTGTTAGGTTTGCCCGATAAAAAATACAAAATTGACATACGATTTACACGAATATTTAATGCCGGTAAATCTGGCGGAAATCAATGGTGATCAGGCATATAACGACAGCCAGATGCGAACTGTTATTAAAATAAATGAAGAGGAAATTCCGGATTTGACTGATGTAGACATTGTGATTGTTGGCTTAAATGAATTCAGGGGAAATGGTTTTATCTCAAGTGAAAATTCTGCAGATGCAATCCGTAAGAAGTTTTATGAATTGCATTATTGGCATAAAGGAATTTCCATTGCAGATATTGGAAATATTAAAAGTGGGTCTACATTAAATGACAGTTATTCAGCAATAACAATTGTGTTGAAAGAATTAATTCAATTAAGTAAAACTGTTGTCATTATTGGTGGTTCACATGATAATACATTGGCGCAGTATTTTGTTTATAAAGAATTAAATAGAATAATTGATGCGACAGTGGTGGATGCAACAATTGACCTCAGAGGTGAATCAACTTTACGAAGTGAAAATTTTTTAATGGAAATGCTTACTGGTGAGCCGAACATGGTTAGGCATTATAATCATATTGGCTTTCAAAGTTATTTTGTACATCCAAGAATGCTTGAAACGATGGACAAGCTTAGGTTTGATTGTTTCAGAGTGGGGACCGTAAAAGAAGATTTGGAAGAGATGGAACCGGTGATTCGCAATTCAGATTTGTTGAGTTTTGATATAGCTGCTATAAAAAACAGCGATGCTCCCGCCTCAAACTGTAGCCCAAATGGACTTACCGGAGAGGAAGCTTGTACGCTTGCACGGTATGCCGGAATGAGTTCAACTATTTCTTCATTCGGAATTTTCGGCTATGACGCGGCGAAAGATCTGCAAAATCTTACAGCCTCACAAATTGCACAAATGCTTTGGTATTTTATTGACGGAAAAAACAAGGGTGGGAGAGAGTCTTTATTAAATGATTCTCAGAATTTCAATGAGTTTCACACTGTTTTTGCGGAAGTAGATACGGTATTTCTCCAAAGCAAAAAAACGGGAAGATGGTGGATGCAATTACCGGATAAAAAAATGATTGCGTGCAGTTATAAAGATTATTTATTTGCCAGCAATAATGAAATTCCGGAAAGATGGTTGCGGTCGCAGGAACGGGATTTGTAACAAATTTCAGTAAACGAACAAATATCGCGGATTTCTATTTTAATCTTCATAAGGGATAGTAATTCTATTCAATGTTATCCCCCGTTATTAGGTTTGTATTTTTTATAGGCACTTTTTCAATTTTTAAACCACTTCTTTTAAATGCATCACGGAATGAATGCTACGTGATTGAGTTGATTTTGAATAATCTTTGCCGGTTTCTTTTTACAAAACTTTGGATTCTTTGTAATAAACAATCCATACTTATTGAGTATTTTTGATTGTACTGTAACATAGCTGAACACTGTAAAATCAAATAGGAAAATTGTTACAGAATATTGCTATCAGTATCTTATCTTTTAATCCAATTTATAATTTTTAAAACCAAAATTAAAATTATCTTAAGTGCTCTATGTTTTGTAAAATGAATATAATAAAATTTATTTCAGTTCTGTTTTTTATCTGTTTTTGCATTGGATGCAAAAACCATGTAAAGGAAAAGGAAATTGTAAATGTTCCTGAGAAAATGGATGATCAGATTTCTGATAATATAAAAGCCTTTTTAATTTTTGCAAAAGAATCGAATGGAGTTGTCAGTGGTTCGGTAAAATTATCTCTCTTTAATTTGGTGAATTCTTTTTATGAAAAAAATAATTTTGAAGGAATATGGAGCCATGAAGAAATCTGGAAACCTGTTGCTGATTCTATGTTTCAGTTTATAAAAGGCTCCAGGTATTACGGACTTTATCCGGAGGATTATCATTATAAAGAACTGGATTCTTTGCGTTTAAAAATTCAGAATGATTCATTAACACGGATGGATGCGGTTGTATGGACAAAGGCTGATTTATTGCTTACTGACGCGTTCATGAAAACGTTAAAAGATTTAAAAGAGGGAAGAATGTTGCCGGATAGTATTTCAATTGTCTCAAAAAAAAATTTTGCAGATTCTTTTTTTATTCAGAGGTTGAAAACGGCATTGTCTTACAATAATGTTTCAGAAACGTTTAAGAGTGTTGAACCGACTAACATTAATTACGTTTCATTAAGAAATGCACTTCCGGATTTTGTTGATAATATGGATACACAAAAATATTTGTTTGTTCATTTTCCTTACACAGACACGCTTGCATTTTACAAAGAACTACAACAACGATTATTGCAATCGGGAATTGATAGTGCAGTTGTAAAAAATAAATTGCCGGATTCAATTAAATTGAGCAAAGAAATAAAAAAATACCAGGCAAAACATAAATTAACCCCTGATGGGAAAGCGGGTGAAACAACGGTTCGTACTTTGAATTTAAATGACAATGAAAAGTTTAGAAGAATTGCGGTTACACTTGACCGTTATAAACAACTTGAAGAGCTTCCTGAAAATTATATTTGGGTAAATTTACCAAGTTTATATTTGAAGGTGTGGCAGGCTGATACAGTTGCTCTCGTATCAAAAATTATCATCGGAAAACCGGCGACTCCTACACCACTTTTGCAATCGAAAATTACCAATATGGTGACGTATCCAAATTGGACAATTCCCGCCAGTATTATTAAAAAGGATATTTTGCCAGCATTAAAAATAAATCCGGGATACCTTGCCAGCAAAGGGTTTTCGCTTGTCGATTCTCATGGTGAAACTGTAAATCCTTATACCGTTAAATGGACAAAATATAAAAAGGGTATTCCCTGGAAAATTGTACAAGGAAGTGGTGATGATAACGCGCTCGGAATATTCAAATTTAATTTCAATAATCCATACAGCGTTTATTTGCACGATACCAATCAACGGTATTTATTTGCAAATTCCGATCGTGCTTTAAGTCATGGTTGTGTGCGGGTTCAAAACTGGGAAGCACTCGCATTTTTTATAGCCAGAAACGATAGTGCAGCAACGAAAGAGAACCATCCACTTTCTTATAATATTGATTCTATAAAAGCATGGATTGCAAATAAATCGCGGAAGACAATTATGGTAAAAAAAAGATTGCCGCTTTATATACAATATTTTACCTGTGAAGAAAAAGGCAATAAAATAATTTTTTACAAGGATGTCTATAATGCAGATAATCTGTTGGAAGAAAAGTATTTTGGCAATAAATAGTTTGAAATTGATTTTATGAAAATTAAAGGAAACATTGTTGATGTTGAGTCGAGAGAAATATTCTTTGGAGAAATAAATATTGAAAAAGGATCGATAAAATCGATCGGTAAAATTTGCGAATTAAAGAATAATTCTCCCTTTATAATGCCTGGTTTTATTGATGCTCATGTGCACATTGAGAGCTCCATGTTGATTCCTTCGGAGTTTGCGAAATTGGCAGTAGTTCATGGAACTGTTGGTACTGTCAGCGATCCACATGAGATTGCAAATGTTTGTGGAATCACAGGGGTTGAATACATGATTGAAAATGGTAAAACGGTGCCTTTCAAATTTCATTTTGGCGCACCAAGTTGTGTACCCGCAACGGTTTTCGAAACTGCCGGAGCTACACTTAATGCGCAGGCAGTTGACGAACTTTTATCAAAAAAGGAAATTTATTATTTAAGCGAAATGATGAATTTTCCTGGTGTGCTAAATCATGATGAAGAAGTTTTTGCAAAAATTAACTCTGCAAAAAAATACAATAAACCTGTCGATGGTCATGCCCCAGGATTGCGGGGGGAAGAAGCGAAGAAATACGTTAAAGCTGGCATCAGTACGGACCATGAATGTTTTACAAAAAATGAGGCGCTGTATAAATTAAAGTGCGGAATGAAAATTTTAATCCGTGAAGGAAGCGCTGCAAAAAATTTTGATGCATTGATTGATCTTCTGAATGAGCATGAAAATGAAATGATGTTTTGCAGTGATGATAAGCATCCGGATAGTTTGGTAAAAGGTCACATCAATGAACTTTGTAAACGTGCCGTAGCAAAAGGAATTGACATTTTTAAAGTTTTAAAAGCGGCATGTGTGAATCCGGTAAAACATTATAGAATGGATATCGGATTGTTAAAGCAAGGTGATCCCGCAGATTTTATTATCGTTGCAGATTTGAAAGATTTTACCATAAATGCAACTTATATTAATGGCGAATTAGTTGCGGAAAATGGTGAGTCAAAAATAAAATCGCAACCCTCAACCATCATTAATAATTTTAATTGTTCAAAGAAAAATGCCGGCGATTTTTCAATAAAGATTTCTGATTTTCAGGAAGAAATTATTGAAGCCTTGGATGGGCAATTGATTACCAATAAACTTTCAATTAATCCTAAAGAAGAAAATGGATTTTATTTTAGTGATGTAAAAAATGATCTTTTAAAAGTAGTGGTCATTAACCGGTATAAAAATGTACCGGTTGCAAAAGCATTTATAAAGAATTTTGGCCTCAAAGGCGGCGCGATTGCTTCTTCTGTAGCACATGATAGCCATAATATTATTGCTGTTGGCGTTGACGACGAAAGCATTTGTGAAGCGGTGAATCTGATCATTAGGGAAAATGGTGGAATCAGTGTTGCAAATCATTTTAATCCAACTTTTGATAAAATTTTGCCATTGCCGGTTGCGGGATTAATGAGTAATGAAGATGGGTATAAAGTAGCTGAAATTTACACTCAAATTGATGCTGCGGCAAAAGAGCTCGGTTCAAAACTATCTGCTCCTTTCATGACTTTATCTTTTATGGCTTTGCTGGTGATTCCACATTTGAAATTGAGTGATAAAGGGCTATTTGATGGCGATTTATTTCAATTAATCAGATAATCAATTTATTCCATTTCCTGAGCCCATTTATCTCTTTCTTCGGGGCTAAACTTCCAGGGCGCAAAATTATTTTCAATATTACTAAACATCGCGTTCCATTCTGCCGGTGCGTTGCTTTCTTCCATGATCAGTTGACGTCGCAATTCAAAAATAATATTCAATGGATTGATGCTTACCGGACATTCTTCAACGCAGGCATTACAGGATGTGCATGCTCTTAGTTCTTCGGCAGAAATATAGTCATGCAGCAACGTTTTCCCATCGTCTTTAAAAGCTCCGTTTTCTTTAATATTATTCCTTACATCTTCTATTCTGTCGCGCGTGTCCATCATTATTTTTCTTGGACTTAACAGTTTCCCAGTCATGTTTGCCGGGCAGGCAGCAGTGCATCGTCCGCATTCTGTGCAGGTGTATGCATCCAATAAATTTTTCCAACTCAAATCAAAAATATCTTTTGCTCCAAACTTTTGCGTTTGTGCTTCACCGTTAGCCGGTGCTAATTCGGGCTTGAACATGTATTCGACTTCCTGTTCTACATTTTTCATGTTTTTCATTTCACCTTTCGGCTCCAGATATTTAAAATAGGTATTTGGGAATGCCAATAAAATATGAAT
>JBEPVG010000037.1:0-9926 GCA_041691175.1 Chitinophagaceae bacterium | reverse complement strand
GATTTGTGATTTCCTTGGTTTCACTTAGCCATGTTGCGCCCTTATTATCATTGTACATGGGGCAGAAATCAACATATATTTTTTCCCCTACGCCAAATTTCTTTACCAGGTCGTACATATCCTTGCTAAGCATATCAAAATGTTCACGCTGGTGTTTGATATTGCCTGCGTTCTTTCCAATATGTTCAGCATGCTCTTTGGCATCATCTCTTATATCGTTAAAAGCTTTTTTATCCGCTTCTTTTAATGATGATTCATCAAAATCATTGAATGTTTTAAGCATTTGGTTACCCGCAACTGCGGCACCTTTATCATCATCATCAGCAAAGTCATTCTTCATCTGTAGGTATGTCTGCAAAAGGCCGCCAACAGGAGAAGAAGATGCCTTTACGGTTAGCACACTGGCTGACGGATCACCATTTGTTTTATTCGATTCTGTTGATTTATTGCTGTTGTTGTTGCAGGCAGTCAATGAGACTGCAGTAATTGCAATCGCAAAAATTATATTTTTCATTTTTTTAAAAATTTTAAAATCTACGTTATTTGTTGTTTTACTGTATTGTCTCTGTAACCTTTCCGCAGGTAAGCATTGCACTTCCGTAATAAGGGTTTTTAATTGTCTTATCACTGCTTAACCAATAGGCCTTTTTCATTGGACAATATTGGTAATAAATTGGCTCTGCGGTAAGCTTTAAAGATTTAGCCAACGCATACATATTGGTAGAAAAATTCGCAAAAACTTCCCTTTGTTTTTTCAGGTCTTTACTATCAGAGATAACTCCGGCATCTTTTACCAGAGCATTGCGGCTTCCTTCAGAAATGGTGAGATTGCTGATGCCATTAGCCATTTTTAAAAATGCTTCCGCCTGCAGCGATGCAGTGTTTGAATTACCTTCTATTAAAGCATTTTTAACCTGGTAATAAGAGTTGAGTAATTGTAATAATTGTGATTGATTCGTATTTTCCTGTGCAAAAGATTTTTGTGTGAAAGCGGTTGCAAAAAGTGCAACGAAAAGAAATAACTTTTTCATTTTTAATAATTTAATGTTTGTATAAAATAATTACAAGTCCCGAAGATTTTCGGGAAGAAATACCTTAACATTAAATCATATTTGGAAGCTCTGTATGGCTACACGGATATCCGGAATGGGAGGATGATGTCTTTTGACTAAATATTTGATGTGGGAATCTGCACCGTTAGAAAGCAGGGCATCAACATTGTAAAAGGAAGAAATTAAAGCAGTAAAAAAAACGGGACTGATGACGCTTATGGATGAGGCTATCGCTTTATCCTGTTGGGCAATTTTTGTAACCGGGCCATTGCAACAATTGTCTTTGTCGCTTTTTTCATGATGAGCTTTTATTTTGTCACTATGATGGTCCGAAGCAACATTATGATGAAGATGTTTTTTGCTATCTGCATGCATATGATCAGCTGCTTCCGTTAATTCTTCTTCGTGATGATGTGAATTAAAACCCATGTCTAAGCCAACAGAACATGCAAAACCAATGAGAGTATTTAAAGAAAACACTATCAAAAGGATGGCCGCTTTAAGTTGTAAAGATTTAATTTTAGTCATCAATTAATTGCAAAAGTAGAACTATTTATAGTACGGTATGTTTCTAAAACTCTAAAATCGTGCCTTATTTTTGTTAATTATTAACTTTTGATTTTTGCGCATTAAAAAACACATTTTCCAAAGACTTTTCACTTTATTTGATCCGCATTATCTGATGACATGGTCAGAATTGTCTTAGAATCTATATCAATATTCCAGTTGTTTTCTCATAAACTCCAGTTTATTGCAGGTTGGTCCACTTTTTCCGAATTGAAAGTAGCAACAACATTCGGTAAGTGTGTTTTTATCTCCTTGATGAACCTTAACATAATCGCTCGATTTTTTTAAAGTAGCACGAAAAATATTTGTTGGAATATCACTTTTCATTATTAATGATGAATAATGTAAAAGAACTAAGTTAATATCAAATGTTGAAAGCAGTCCCCGGTGAGAGCCATGAGCATTGAGGAAATAGTATTATAAATGTACAAAGATCATAATAAAGATCTTCCTGCTATTTATCCAAATTGCTTTTATAATACTGCTACTTTACATATTTCTTTCCATAGCCCTAATTTTTTCTTATAATAAAAATTAAATTTGCAGGAATTGTGATTTTCTTTTTCACAGGTTTAGGTAAAATGATTTTATCAGAAAAATAAGTTTGTTCATTAATTAAAAATTAAAATGAGTTACATCGCAAACATCCATGCCCGGCAAATTTTAGACAGCCGTGGTAACCCTACTGTAGAAGTAGAAGTTCTTACAGAAAATGAATATATGGGCCGCGCTGCAGTTCCTTCAGGAGCCAGTACAGGCGTACATGAGGCCGTGGAACTTCGTGATAATGACAAAAAAATATATGACGGTAAAGGTGTTTTGGAGGCAGTGAAAAATGTAAATACAACTATTTCGGATGAATTATTGGGATGGGACGTTGCAGATCAAACAGGTATTGATCATAAAATGATTGATATTGATGGAACAGAAAATAAAAGCAATCTCGGCGCAAATGCAATACTGGCGGTTAGTATGGCTGTTGCAAAAGCTGCTGCTCTTGAAGCGAACCTTCCTTTATACAGATACATAGGAGGAACAAATGCAAAAATTCTTCCCATACCCATGATGAATATTTTAAATGGCGGCGCTCATGCAGATAATAAAATAGATTTCCAGGAATTTATGGTAATGCCCATAGGCGCTTCTTCTTTTAATGAAGCATTGCGTTGGGGCGTAGAAATTTTTCATTCCTTAAAATCGGTTTTAAAGAAAAAAGGTTATAGTACGAATGTGGGGGACGAAGGCGGATTTGCCCCAAATATCCAGAGTAATGAAGAAGCAATAGAAACGGTATTAAAAGCAATAGAAAAAGCAGGCTATAAAGCAGGATCTGACGTGGCAATAGCCATGGATCCCGCGGTTTCTGAAATGTATAATACGGATAAAAAAGTTTATCATTTTCTTAAATCTGACGGGAAAGAATTAAGCCGGGAAAAAATGGTTGATTTTTGGGAAAAATGGGTGAACCAATATCCGATCATTTCTATTGAAGATGGAATGGCAGAAGATGATTGGGAAGGCTGGAAATTGATGACGGAAAGATTGGGCAAAAAAATTCAATTAGTCGGTGATGATCTTTTTGTAACGAATGTAAAAAGATTACAAAAAGGAATTGATGAACATATCGCCAATGCGTTGTTGGTAAAAGTGAACCAGATCGGCTCATTGACAGAAACGATCAATGCAGTTTCACTGGCACAACACCATGGCTACAATACCATTATGAGTCATCGGAGTGGTGAAACAGAAGATACAACCATCGCCGACCTGGCAGTTGCGTTAAATTGTGGACAAATAAAAACAGGTTCTGCAAGCCGGACTGATCGGATTGCAAAATATAATCAGTTACTTCGTATTGAAGAAATTTTGGGTGAAAGTGCTGTTTTTCCAAAAGGAAAAATTAAATTTGGAAAATCGTAAGATTATTTTTTCTAAAAATGAAACACATTCGTTACATCATTACCAACAAATATCTGATAACAGGCATAGCTTTTGCTATATGGATGATGTTCTTTGACAGAAATGACTTGCCGCTACAATTAAGGAGAATAAGGGAATTGATTAAAATAGAGCATAATGAAAAAAATATGGCTCTTCAAATTGCCAATACCCAAAAAGAATTGGATTTATTGAAAACGAATCCGGCAACTTTAGAAAAATATGCCCGGGAAAAATACCTGATGAAGAAAGATAATGAAGACCTTTATATCGTTACATTTGATTCATCATCAATAAGATAAGAATTGGATAACAATATTTTTGCAAAGAATGCGTTTTAAAAGCGGATAGGATATTTAAATTTATTAAAAGCTACACATTTTTATGATTAAAATCACTCCGGAAGATCTGGTTAGGTATCTGTATAACGAGACTTCCGAACAAAAGACAGCTTCGATCAGAGCTGCATTGCAAACCGATTGGAATTTAAAGGAGACTTATGAAAACTTAGCAAGTTCAATGAAGAACTTGGACGAAGTAAAATTTTCACCCAGGCCTGAAACGATTAATAAAATATTAGAATACGCTTCCAAAAAACGTACTCCAATAACATCAATCTAACTTTAAATTTTTTAAACTTATTTTTATCCCGCCCCAAAACGGCGGGATTTTTTATGACCAAAAAAGAAAGATACCAGTTTGTAATAAATTATTTTGTTTTAATCAATCCTGAAGCAAAAACAGAATTAATTTATGATGATCCTTACCAATTACTGGTTGCAGTAATACTTTCGGCACAATGCACAGACAAAAGAGTAAATCTAACAACTCCGTTCATTTTTGAAAATTATCCGGATATTGAATCCCTTAGTAAAGCAACTTTTAATGAACTTTTTTATTTTATAAAAAGTATTTCTTATCCAAATAATAAAACAAAGCACTTAATAAAAATGGCGGAAATGGTTATAAAGGATTTTGGCGGGAAAATTCCAATGACTGTTGAAGAATTAATGAAATTACCGGGAGTAGGTAGAAAAACCGCGAATGTAATTACCTCTGTTGTTGACAAACAACCCAACATGGCAGTGGACACGCACGTTTATAGAGTTGCTAACCGGATTGGATTGGTAAAAGCAAAGACGCCACTTGAAGTAGAAAAACAATTGGTAAAAAATTTGCCAAAAGACCTGATTTATATCGCCCACCACTGGCTCATATTGCACGGACGATATATTTGCATAGCCAGAAAACCAAAGTGCAATATTTGCGGCCTGCGGCCGGTTTGTAAATATTATCAAACAGTAATAAAACCAACTGAAGAACCAACAGAAATTCTTTAAAGCATTTTCTTTATCTCAGCCACCAACTCCGTTTTTGTAAAAGGAATTCCCATAATTTTATTAAAACCTTTTGCATCTACTAAATATTTATCACGGATAATTTTTACCAGCTGCCCGTTGTTCAATTCAGGAATTAAAACTTTTTCAAAATTCTTAATTATATCGCCAAGGTTTTTTGGAAAAGGTCGTACATAACGGAGATGAATATGCGAAACCGCCTGTCCTTCTGAAATAACCTCAGCCACTGCGCTTTTGATTGCTCCATAAGTACTTCCCCAGCCAATTACCAAAACATTTCCTTTTTCAGGACCCTTATCAATTTTTTGTTCAGGAATGTAATCAGCGATATTATCTATTTTTTGCTGCCGGATTTTTACCATCAACTGATGATTTTCCGGATCATAACTTACATCTCCGGTGATATTTTGCTTTTCAAGTCCGCCAACCCGATGTTCCAGCCCTGCAAATCCTGGAACAGCCCACGCCCGAACTAATTTTTCATCTCTTAGATAAGGTTGAAAAGTCGCTTCATTTTCATTAAGCTCTTTTTTAAAATTGACTTCAATCACGGGAAGGTCTTTGCTTTCCGGATATTTCCAGGGTTCAGAACCATTGGCAATATAGCCGTCGCTCAAAAATATTACCGGAGTCATGTGTTGAATTGCCACCCGAACCGCTTCGAAAACAGCATAGAAACAATCACTCGGCGTGGATGCAGCAATTACCGGCATCGGACTTTCGCCGTTTCTTCCATAATATGCCTGCAATAAATCACTTTGCTCTGTTTTAGTGGGCAATCCTGTTGATGGTCCGCCGCGTTGAATATCACAAATCAACAACGGAATTTCCAGCATTACTGCCAATCCCATTGCCTCTGTTTTTAACGCCATTCCAGGTCCGCTGGTAGTTGTTACGCCGAGGCTTCCGCCATAAGAAGCGCCAATCACAGAACTGATTGCAGCAATCTCATCTTCCGCCTGAAATGTCTTTATACCAAAATTCTTGTGACGGCTCAATTCGTGTAAAATATCGCTTGCCGGAGTGATAGGATAAGAGCCTAAAAATAATTGCAGCCCGCTTTTTTGCGCAGCGGCAATTAATCCGTAAGCAAGGGCCTGGTTGCCTTTGATACTTCGATAATTGCCGGCCGGCATCTTTGCTTTTTTTACAGAATATCGGGTGGTAAAAGTTTCTGTTGTATCGCCGTAATTATAACCTGCCTGTAAAACTTTTAGATTGCTTTCGAGAATATCCGGATTTTTTGCAAATTTTTCTTTTAAAAAATTGATGGTGTTATCCAATTTGCGATTATACATCCAGTATAAAAAACCGAGCACAAACATATTTTTTGCACGGTCCTTTTCTTTGGTGCCAAGCGTAAAATCCTTTAATGTTTCCCTTGTAAGTTTGGTAACGTCTAATTTAATTACTTCATATCCTTCAAGACTTCCATTCTCCAATGGATTTATTCCGTCTGTATAATTTGCCAGCCTTAAATTTTTAGCATCAAAGCCTTCGATATTGGCAATTACTTTTCCATTCCTTTTTAAGGCTTTTAAGTTTGTTTTTAAGGCAGCTGCGTTCATTGCAACCAATACGTCGCAGGTGTCTCCCGGAGTAAAAATCCTGTCGCTGGAGAATCTTAATTGAAACCCGCTGACACCAGGAATGGTTCCTTGCGGCGCTCTTATTTCTGCCGGAAAATCGGGAAAAGTAGAAAGGTCTATTCCGAGTAAAGCAGTATTATTAGTGAATTGTGTTCCGGTTAATTGCATCCCATCACCACTATCGCCGGCAAACTTGATCACCACTTCCGGCAAAACTTCTTCTTTTGTTTCCATCTTTTAAATTGAATCTGCAAATTTAAAAAATATAGAGGGTTTTTATATCCAAATTATTTCCGCGTAGCGGAAAAATGTTAAAAACATACGTCATTCTAATTTTTATAGGTTGCGATCAATTGGCTTTTTTTCGGGAGAAAATCTTTGAATGTATCTTTTTTCAGTAAACAAACAAAAAACCTGAATTCTTATTTTGCCCAAATAATTTTAAATATTTCTTTTCAGTAACACCTTATATTGCAACCTATCTAAAACTCTTTTTATGAAGAAATTTATCACCTCATTTTTATTGATATTTTTAATTAGCACTATGGCATTCTCACAAGCAAAACTGGTACAAAAAGTAGAAAAAACGGGAAACGAAATCGTAATTCCTTTTGAAAAATATGTATTACCAAATGGCCTTACAGTAATCATTTCCGAAGATCACAGTGATCCCGTAGTTCATGTAGATGTTACTTATCATGTAGGATCGGCCAGGGAAGAAATAGGCAAAAGCGGCTTCGCGCATTTTTTTGAACATATGATGTTTGAGGGAAGCGATCATGTGGCCGACAAACAACATTTTAAAATAGTTACTGAATCGGGCGGCACGCTGAATGGCAGCACCAACCGCGACAGAACTAATTATTTTGAAACTGCCCCAAACAATCAATTAGAAAAAATGTTGTGGTTGGAAAGCGATAGAATGGGGTTTTTATTGGATGCTGTAACACAACAGAAATTCGAAATCCAAAGAGAAACTGTGAAGAATGAGAGAGGTCAGAATTATGATAACAGGCCTTACGGCCTCGCCGGAGAAGTAACTTCAAAAGCGCTTTATCCTTACGGTCATCCATATTCATGGCTTACCATTGGTTACGTTGAAGATTTGAACCGGGTTGGAGTGAACGATCTCAAAAATTTCTTCCTTCGCTGGTATGGTCCAAATAACGCAACGCTTACAATTGCAGGCGACGTAAATACAAAAGATGTTTTAAAAAAAGTAGAAAAGTACTTTGGACCAATTCCGCGTGGGCCAGAAGTAACGCCGGTTCAATTGCCACCGGTTAACCTTTCTAAAACAGAATATGTAAGTTATACAGATAATTATGCTAAACTTCCTATGCTTCAAATCACTTATCCAACCGTTCCGGATTTTAGCGACGATATGGCGCCACTTGATTGCCTGGCGGAGGTTTTAGGCCAGGGGAAAACATCTTTTCTTTATCAAAACTTAATTAAAAATCAGAACGCATTAAGAGCGAGCGCTTACAGCAGTTTGGATGAGCTTGCAGGTACTTTTGTTTTTTCTGTAACCGCTTTGCCCGGAAAGAATCTGGCAGAAATGGAAAAATTAGTAAATGAATCTTTGAAAGAGTTTGAACAAAAAGGCGTTTCTGATGACGATATTTTAAAATTTAAAAACGGTTTTGAAAGCCACACGATCGGCCGTTTGGCGAGTGTTGCAGGAAAAGCATCTCAGCTTGCTGCTTTTCAAACATTTACCGGAAATCCAAATATGATTGGCAAACTGTTAAGCATGTACAATAAAGTGACCAAAGAAGATGTGATGCGGGTTTATAACAAATACATCAAAAATAAAGCTGCAGTTGTTTTAAGCGTTTTGCCAAAAGGCCAGGAAAAATTAATTGCCGGACCGGATAATTTTACCGTCGACAGCACGCATTACGAAAGGCCACATTATGGTTATGACAAATTGAAATACAATAAAGCAAAAGATAATTTTGACAGAGCTATCACGCCACCGGCAGGATCAAACCCGGTTGTAAAAGTGCCATCTTTCTGGAAAAAATCTTTAGGAAATAATATAACCGCCATTGGAGTTCAGAATAATGAAATCCCGATGGTAAATATGAATATTTATTTAAAAGGAGGAACTATTCTTGAACAAAATGATCTTTCAAAAGCCGGCCTGGCAGCTCTTTTTGCAAAGATGATGAATGAAGATACCAAAGACAAAACCAGTGAAGAAATCAGTCTTGAATTGGACAAATTAGGAAGCGACATCCGGGTAGATAATACCACCGATGCGATTGTTTTTTCCGTGCAATCTTTATCAAAAAATTTAAAGAAAACAATTAAAATTTTACAGGAAAAAATCCTGCATCCGAAATTTACAGAAGAAGCTTTTGACCGGTTAAAAAAACAATTACTGGCCAACATCAGAAATTCAAAAAGCCAGGCTTCCTCTGTTGCGAATGTGGTGTTTGCCAGGATTAACTTTGGCGCCGGAAATATTCTTGGCCTTCCCGATTATGGAACAGAAGAAACGGTAAAAAATATTTCTTTAAACGATATTCAAAATTATTATGATCATACTATTTCCTCAACGGATGCAGATGTAGTGATCGTAGGTGATGTAAAAGAAAAAGATATACTACCCCAGTTGGATTTTTTAAATCATTTACCTAAAAAATCTATTGCACTACCAGTTTTGCCTGATGCGCCAAAAGTAGAGAAAACAAAAATTTATGTTGTAAATATTGCTCATGCTGCGCAAACTGAATTTCGTATCGGTTATGTTACCAATTTGAAATACGATGCGGCAGGAGATTTTTATAAAGCGGCGCTGACGAATTACAATCTTGGAGGCGGCTTTAATGGAAGATTAAACATTCGTTTAAGAGAAGATAAAGGTTGGACTTATGGAGCGCGTTCGGCATTTACCGGAGATAAATATTCCGGTACTTTTTATTTCAGCAGCGGCATTCGGGCAGATGCTACCGACAGCGCTTTGGCAGAAGTAATCGGATTATTTAAGAATTATAACACAAGCGGACCAGATAAAGATGAAGTGGATTTTATGAAAAGCTCTATTGGTCAAAGCGATGCAAGAAATTATGAAACCGGAAATCAGAAAGCAGCATTTATCAGCCGGATTTTGAGATATAATTTGCCTGAAAATTTTGTAGATCAACAGACAAAAATTCTAAAAAATATTCCTGTTTCTGAAATCCAGCAATTGGCCAGAAAATACTTCGACCTTAATAAAATGAATATTTTATTAGTTGGCGATAAGGACTTGTTTGTACCAGGATTGAAAGATCTGGGATATGAAATTGTGGAGCTCGATTCGGATGGGAATAAAATGTAAAATGTTCATTGCGGAAAATAAAAATCCCACAAATTTGTTGCTTTACTGCGAAAGCTCTTTTTCAAAAAACAAAAAAGCGATACATTTAATT
>JBEPVG010000036.1:0-9958 GCA_041691175.1 Chitinophagaceae bacterium | reverse complement strand
GTTTCTTTACTGTGTATTTACCACTTTTAGTGTATCATCTATTAAAGGTGCGGTTATATAATTGCCTTTGCTTTTTCTTCCAAACACAGAGAAGTTCACATATCTTTTTGGATGAACTCTTATATCGTCCAATAAAATATTTATTTTGTTGGAAGTCGCTTCCAGGTTTGTATACAAAGTTTTATCATTCAACAATAATCCCAAAGAACCGTTTTTACTATTGATCTTTTCTGAACCTTCTTTAAAATTATTAATGGCGACATTTAAACTATCCAGTGTTTGTTGCAGATCAATCGAAGCCAGCCTTTTTGAAAAATTCTTTGTGTTTTTCATAATACTATCAAGCTGTGTATTATTTGTATTAAGGTTTGATGTAAACGTATTGAGATTGCCCAAAGATTTAGCGAGCGCGCCGTTTTGCACGTCCATTAATTTTTGAATTGATTCAGAGGTTACAACAAAAGAAGCCGTTGCCAAATTCAAATTTGATAAAATACTTTTTATATTATCTTTTGTGCGAACGTCGAAGACAGTCGTAACCGTTGTCAGTACAGAATCTAAAGATTTTACCGCATTTCTTACTTCATATAAAACAGGATTAATCAGCTTCATTGCTTCATCAAAAGCACCGCCACTAAGAGTTGTAAGCAAAGTATCTCCATTTTTCAAATAGGTATTTGCAGTGCCTAGTTGTATTTCCAATGTAGGGCTTCCCAAAAGGTTCGGATTGATAACCGCCAGTGAATTTTTTGGAATATTTACATCTTTAGAAAGTGAAACCGTTACTATAATTCTTTTCATTTCCTTTCCGCCATCGAGGCTTTCTATTTTTCCAACCTGAAGCCCGTTAATCACAACAGGATTTGATTGTTTAAGCCCTTGCACATCGCCATAAACTGCATAAATAAGCTTTTCTTTTTTAAATACACCGTGGCCTTTTAGATACCTAAATCCAATAATAAGTACTGCAACACCGATAATTGCCAACACACCTATTTTTGTTTCATTGCTTATTTTCATATGGTCATATTTCGTAAAAAAAATAATTTTTTCAAATGGTAAAACTTTTTAAAAATATTCTGCGAAAATAGTGAAGTTCATCCGCAGTTAATAACAAATGAAATAACCATAAAAAAGGAGAATATTAGAAAATCGAAGATCATCCGCGGTAAATGTTCTTCGTGGTTTGTTTCTGTTATTTAATTACTCAGAATGAAAATGAGATTATTAAGATGCTCTTCATCTTTTCTTGTGATGTTTTGCAGAAAATTATTTTTTATTAAAAGAGAAATTGATTTTAAATTATCTTTATGTGTGAACGCCTCAAGTGTAGTGATACCAAGTGTTTCAAAAGAGAACTGGATTACTTTTTTTAAGGCTTCATCCATTATTCCTTTGCCCTGAAAAGCTGAATTTAATTCATAACCTATCTCCGCTGTTTTTTTATTTTCTGAAAATTTCCATAAACAAATAGTTCCAACCAGTTTGGGATTTCCTTTAATAGTTATTGCCCAATAAAATGATTTGTTTGACTTAATATTATTATTGATTTTTTTAATAAAACTTCTCGCCTCTTCGGTTTTCTTTGGCTTTGGTCTGTCAATAAATTGATTGATAACTTCGTCTGAACGAAGATGAAATATTTCATTTTCATCAGTTATTTTTAATTTCCGCAATGTGAGGCGTTCAGTTGATAAATTGGGGAAGGCCGTAAAAGTTTCTTTTTTCATAAATAATGAATTCTTCTTTCGCATTTTTATAGTAAACGAACAAATAACTGTCTTTTCTTTTTCTGTAGTGACTGCTTTTTTAATGGAAAGCTTTAGAAGATAACGGTCATGTATAAACGAAATTCTCTTTTAAAAAATCTCATTTTATTACAACTTCCTTTATTACTTTTTCTCCCAGCGCATCATTTACTCTTTCTATGATTTTTGCTTTCTGGTAAAGCAATTCATTTTTTAGTGGTGCTACGTTTGTATGAATAAATAAGGTAGAATTGATGATCTCAATTTTATCAGTATAATTCGCAATGGTTTTTCCCATAATCTTTTCCCATGCTTCCTTTATCTGCATTGCTTGTACGCCACTTTTTAGCTTGCTTTTTTTGAGAAATTCTTTTAAAGCATCGCCGATTGAAACTTCCATTATTTTAAATATTTGATTATTAAAATTATTGAAGAAAATCTGAAACTTCTAAACTATCTAAATCAATTCAATAATCTGCATTTCATTTGTAAATTGGGAAAGCGCTTTTTGTAAGCGATCGGCGTGTGTATCAGTGATAAAAACCTGTCCGGTATTTTCCTTGCAAACATATTTTATTAAATTTTTTATCCGGCTTTCATCTAATTTTTCAAAGACATCATCTAATAATAAAAATGGCGGTGTATGTTTTACTTTTTTTAGTATTTCAAACTCTGCAAGTTTACAGGCAAATAACAAACTCTTTCTTTGTCCCTGTGAGGCGATGGTTTTAAAAACATTTTCATGTAATAAAAAAATCAAATCGTCTTTATGAATGCCAACATTGGTGCGCTGTGTCAGCCGGTCTTTCTGACGTGACGCAATTAATAATTCTGTAAAATTGTTTTCATTCAAAAGGCAGTTATATTCTAAAAAAACGACTTCATTATTTCCCGAAATATTTTTATAAAATTCCTGCACCAATGGAAATAATTTTTGTGAAAAATCTTTTCTTATCTTATGAATATAATTTCCTGGTGCAATTAATTGTTCATCTAAGGTTTCTAACAAAGAAAAATCAAACCTGCTTCTCAATGCTTCATTTTTTAAAAAGCTATTTCGTTGCGCCAACACTTTATTATATATAATTAATTGTTGCAAATATTCTGCATCTACCTGGCTGATCAATGTGTCCATAAACTTTCTTCTTTCTTCACTTCCACCTGTGATCATTTCAATATCATCCGGCGCAATAATTACGCACGGAAATTTACCAATGTGATGAGAAAATTTTTCATAAGCAACCTCATTTAAATAGAATTCTTTTTTTTGCAAAGCGCGATAAATGCATACAATTTTTTCAATCCTGTTTTCTTCATTTTCATTTTGAATTTCTCCTTCAAGACGAAATCCTGCTTCGTCAAAACAAACATTTAAAAATTCTGATTTTGAAAAATAACTTTTAGTAAAACAGAGATAATTAATTGCATCCAAAAGATTGGTTTTCCCTTTGCCATTCAATCCGCAAATTCCAATAATTCTTTTAGAAAAATCAAAAGTTTTTGATCGATAATTTTTATATCCGGTTAAAGTGATTTTTTTGAAAAGCATGAACGGGTTTTTCTGGCTGCCCGTTTAATTATTCAGGCAGGAATTACACGAATAGAATTGGTTTTTTATTAGCCACCAAACAGCGGACGTCATTCTTCACACCATTCTTCGCAAATAATTTACCTGCCCCAAATGATAATTCAGATGAGCGAGCAGATAAATCAGCATATTTTCTGTGGAAAAAAATTCATCTTTAATTTTCAAAGGAAAATCTTTTTTTAAATCTTCATCAGATAATTTGGGCAATGTAATTTTGATCGTTTCTTTAAGAGAACTTAAATCAGAAATTAATTTTTCACGCGGGATATTATTCAAAGAAAATTCTTCTTCGCGCTTGCGTACATAATCAGAATTGCCTAAAGTTTTTCCAATAAAATGATTGAGATTTCCAACAAGATGAAGCACTAAATTTCCTGCAGAATTATGAATGCCTTCTTTTGTTTTCCAAACATCATTTTCATTTTTAAACAAATTAATTTCCTCAATTAATTTATTTAAATCTCTTTCAAAGAAAATTATAATATTCATTTTGTATTATTTTGACTAGGTTAATTTATAAGCCGTAAAAATACGGGAAACGACTGTTACTTAAATCTTGTTAAGAAACAAAATCATTATTATTTCATTATTATATTTGCTGTTATGACTATTGAATTATTAAAAGATTTAAGAGACCGTTTACAGGTCTTGAGGAGGTTTCTTTGACGTTGAGAACCGCGAACAAAAAATAAATAACGACAAACAACTTTCGCTTTCTGCGGGCTTTTGGAACGACAGCATGCGCGCTACTACCATTTTGAAATCAATGAAAGTAGATGAATATTGGTTGAATCTTTATACCGATGTAAAAACAAAAGTAGAAGATTTGTCCGTACTTTTTGATTTTTGGAAAGAGGGCGAAGCGACTGAAGAAGAAGTGAAAGAAGCCTATGACGCGGCTGTGAAAGCAACCGAAGAAGCGGAGTTTAAAAGCACGCTTAATAAACCGGAAGATGAAATGCCGGCAATTCTGCAAATCAACAGTGGCGCCGGCGGAACAGAAAGCCAGGATTGGGCAGAAATGCTTTTGCGCATGTATAGAATGTATGGCGAAAAACAAGGATGGAGCGTAACGGAACTTGATTTCCAGGAAGGCGATGGAGGGGGAATTAAAAGCGCTACCTTACAATTTGACGGTGCGTTTGCTTATGGATTTTTGAAAGCCGAAAGCGGAGTTCATCGTTTGGTACGCATTTCTCCATTTGATAGTAATGCGCGCAGGCATACAAGTTTCGCGAGCGTTTATGTATATCCTTTGGTGGATGATTCTGTTGAAATAAAAGTGAGTCCGGCAGATGTGGAGTGGGCTTTTTTCAGAAGTGGTGGCAGCGGCGGCCAAAATGTAAACAAGGTAGAAACCGCTGTGAGACTTACTCACAAGCCATCAGGGATAATTGTTGAATGCCAGCAGGCGCGTACACAAGGTGAAAATCGTGAAAAAGCGATGGCGATGTTGAAAAGTCGTTTGTATGAAGAAGAAATGGGCAAACGTCAGGAAAAACTAGATGTAAATAATGCTTCAAAGAAAAAAATAGAGTGGGGGAGCCAGATCAGAAGTTATGTTTTTCATCCTTATAAAATGATCAAAGATCATCGGACAGATTATGAAGTGGGAAACGTGGGACCTGTGATGGATGGAGAATTGGATGGATTTATAAAAGCTTATTTAATGATGGAGTAATTTGCTGCTAAGCTAATTCGCCAATACGAAAATGAAAATGCACCTAATTTGTTTGTTTACTAATAAAAATATTTCATTTAATCTATAAAGAGAAAATTAGAAAATAAAAAACTGAATTATTTGTTTGTTTACTAAAGAGCCGATAATAATGTTATTACAAAAAATAAAAAATTAAACATGCCTTCCATTCTGATCATAGATGATGAAAAAGCGATAAGGAAAACCCTGACGGAAATATTAGGGTTTGAGGGATATAAAATAGATGAAGCCGCTGATGGTGAAGAAGGTCTGAGTAAGTTCAGAACAAACAATTATGATCTCATTCTTTGCGATATTAAAATGCCGAAAATTGATGGGATTGAATTTCTTGAAAAAGCGAAAGAAATTAATCCTGAAATTCCCATTATTATTATCAGTGGCCACGGAAATATTGAGACTGCAGTAGAAGCCGTAAAAAAGGGAGCTTATGATTATATTTCAAAGCCGCCGGATCTGAACCGGATGCTAATAACGCTTCGAAATGCAATGGATAAAACAACTTTAGTGGCAGAAGCAAAAGTGCTGAAACGCAAGGCGGCCAAAGTTCAGGAGATTGTTGGCGAATCGTCGCCGATCCGGAAGATTAAGGATACCATCGAAAAAATTGCACCAACAGATGCCCGTGTTTTGATCACCGGCGAAAATGGCGCGGGTAAAGAATTGGTGGCTAGATGGATTCATCAAAAAAGCGCACGTTGCAATGGAGCCATGGTAGAAGTAAATTGCGCCGCTATTCCGGGGGAATTAATTGAAAGCGAATTGTTCGGACATGAAAAAGGAAGTTTTACATCAGCCATTAAGCAACGCATTGGAAAATTTGAACAAGCTAGTGGCGGTACTTTATTTTTGGATGAAATAGGCGATATGAGTTTGAATGCGCAGGCAAAAGTATTACGCGCTTTGCAGGAAGGGAAGATAACCAGAGTAGGCGCTGACAGGGATATCAATGTAGATGTGAGGGTGATTGCAGCAACAAATAAAGATCTTTTAAAAGAAGTGGAAAATAAAAATTTCAGGCTCGATTTATATCACCGGCTTGGCGTAATTATTTTACATGTGCCTACTTTAAATGAACGCGCGTCGGATATTCCTTTATTGATTGACCGCTTTCTTGGAGATGTGGCTGCGGAATATGGTCAACCGAAAAAATCTATTGATAAAAAAGCAATTGACCTTTTGCAAAAATATAAATGGACAGGGAATGTGCGTGAGCTGAGAAATGTGGTAGAAAGATTGATTATCCTTTCTGGAAAAATGATTACACCAGAAGATGTTGAAAATTATGTTTTGCCAAAAAAATAGGACTTTCTTTTTAAAAAATAATTTATAACCGGACTTGGATTTTTATGAAACACATTTATGTCATAAGTGGTTTCGGCGCCGATGAGCGCCTTTTTTCAAAACTTGAATTTGGAGATAGCGATGTTCATTTTATTCAGTGGAAGATACCTGAATCTCACGAAACAATTGCTACTTACGCATACAAAATGAGTCGTGAAATCGTGAATCCAAATCCGATACTCATTGGCCTGTCTTTTGGAGGCATGATGGCCATTGAAATTGCAAAAATTATTCCTGTAGAGAAGATTATTTTGATTTCGAGTATCCGTGACCGTTATGAACTTCCTTTTTTTATGAAACTCACTGCCTGGTTTCATTTGAACAAAATAATCCCGATGCGTCCTTTTAAAATCCTTGAGCCAATTGAAAATTATAATCTTGGCGTGGAAACAGAAGATGAAAAAAAATTAGTAAAAGAATACCGTCTAAATATTGATCGCCGGTACACCGATTTTGCCATAAACGAAATTGTAAATTGGAAGAACGAATGGAGCCCTGAAAATACGATTCATATTCATGGAACGAGCGATCATATTTTTCCCATAAAATATATTAAGAATCCCGATTACATTATTCGAGGAGGCGGCCATTTGTTGCCCATGAATAATGCAGAGGAGGTAAATATGATTTTTAAAAAGGAACTATTTAATAGCAAATAGATTTACAGCGAACAACAAATATTTGCAGTTCCTGTTGCTAATAACCGGGCTGGTGCAATGATGTTAAACTAATGATAACTATTTTCTTTTCATTTTTTATTAAGAAATTTTATATGCTACTTTTGTCTCTTTTATAAAAATTAGCTCATGAGTGTAGGTTTACTTCTATTTATTATTGCATCAATTGCGGTTCTTATTGGTCTTTATGGTATGTTCAAAAAAGCGGGTATCGCTCCGTGGAAAGGCTTGATTCCATTGTATAATACCTGGTGTATGGTAGAAAAAATGGAACTAAATAAGATTTGGTTTTTTCTGCAACTTATTCCCATCGCCGGTCAATTTATAACAATCTGGATCAACATAAAATTTGTAGAACACTTTGGGCGTTTCGGACTTTGGCATCATTTTCTAACGGTATTTTTTCCCTTTATTTATTTTCCATATTTAGGTTTTTCTGACAATGAAAGATATGGCGGAATAGCTGTAGCAAGAAATTATAAAAAAGGTGCCGCCCGTGAATGGATAGATGCCGCAGTTTTTGCAATTGTGGCCGCCACGCTGATCCGCACGTTTGTTTTTGAAGCGTACACGATTCCTACACCTTCGATGGAAAAGACTTTATTGGTAAATGATTTTTTATTCGTAAGCAAATTTGCTTATGGACCACGCCTTCCGAACACGCCGCTGGCACTGCCTTTCATGCATCATACGATTATTGGTACAAATACAAAATCATATGTTGAATGGATTGAACTTCCTTATACGCGTTGGTTTCCACGGCCTGTAAAAAGAGAAGATGTGGTAGTATTTAATTTTCCCGTTAATGATACTTTGATCAACGATTATCAGCATGGATCACAGATCACTTATTACCAGGAAATCCAGGGCAGGATGATGGCCGATCATATTTCATACTCAGAAGCCAGGCAGCGGGTGTTGGATCAGTATGGAGATTTAATTGTTACCCGTCCTGTTGATAAAAGAGAAAATTTTATAAAAAGATGTGTGGCCATTGCGGGCGATACTTTGCAAATAAAAAGCAGAGTCCTTTATATTAATGGTGTTGCACAAAAATTGCCGGAGTATCATGAATTTAATTACCTGGTTACTACAACCGGGCCGCTTGATCCTGAACAATTAAATAGTATTGGTATTCAGGATACGGAAGATCCAAACAAAAACCAGGTGATGATGTTGAGTAGTAATTCTTACCAGATTGGTATGAGTGATGCGGAAAAACTGCAACTAAAAATGTTTCCGTCTGTAAAAAGTATTGAACCAATGACACTTGGAAATTATGATAAAAGCCCGTTCGTATTTCCTTATGAAGCTGATAATGGCTGGACTGTAGATGATTACGGCCCGATCTGGATTCCAAAAAAAGGAGCCACCATTTCTTTGAATGCTGAAAATATCCGACGTTATAAGAGGTGTATTGCTACTTACGAAGCAAATAAGTTTGAAGAAAAAAACGGGCAATATTTTATCAATGATAAACCTGCAACCAGTTATACTTTTAAAATGAATTATTATTGGATGATGGGTGATAATCGCCACAATTCGCTTGATAGCCGCTACTGGGGCTACGTTCCAGAGGATCATATTGTAGGAAAAGCTTCCATGATTTGGTTTAGTTATGGAAATAATGGCATCAGGTGGAGCCGGATTTTTCAAAAGATTAAATAGTTAATTTATAATTGTTCTTTCTTTCAGTAAACAAATAAATAACCGGAATTCTTGTTTTTATTGGAAATTCACGAAATCATCAATTCTTTATTATTCCTGAATCTTGCCTGCAATGCTGGTTAATTATATAAAAATGTACGGAGACTCATTAACCAAAATTTTTATCAAGGAAAATTTTCCTCCTCATTTTTTACAGTAAACAAATAAATAATTCCAATTGCTATTTTCTTTTGTATAAAAAAACCTTGCAGGCAAAACCTGCAAGGCATATCTAAACTAAACATCAGCAAATTATCAGAACCAGCTTCCGATCCATTTCATTCCTACTTTATTTCCCAGTTTTCTCTTTCTTCTTTTTACCTGTGCATTGTGAATGAACATGCTCACAAACATTAGTGGAATAAATAAAAGAGTAAGCGGTGGAATACCTAACATGGAAATCCATTTACCGCCAAACTGCCTTCTCATCGGGCGCCTCAGCCTTTCAGCAATGAGGTACATTCCAGGCACCATAATTAATGTCATAAAGAATGCAAATGCCAATCCGAAGATGATTGTCCACGCGAGTGGTTTCCAAAATACCGCGCTATCGCCTCCAAAGAATATATGGGGATTGAGATCAGTAAATAAAGTAACGAAATTGATATTGAATCCAATGCCAAGCGGAATCAATGCAAAGATGGCGGCAAGCGCTGTAAGTAACACGGGAATAATTCTGATTTTTCCCGCCTGAATTACTGCTTCTTTTGTCTTCATTCCCCGCGCTCTTAATTCATCCGCAAAGTCGATTACTAAAATCGCATTTTTGACTACAATTCCCGCCAGTCCTACAATTCCAATGCCCGTCATTACCACTGAAATTCCCATTCCGGTGATTGAAAATCCAAGTATTACTCCGATAACACTAAACAGAATTTCTGTCAGGATAATAATTGATTTACTCACAGAATTAAACTGCAACACGAGGATGAACAAAATGACCATTAGCGCGATTCCCAAAGCTTTTCCAAGAAAGGCACCCGTTTCAGCTTGTTGCTCGCCTTCACCGGTTTGTTTGATGGTAACGCCCGGGGCCTTTTTATTAAAATTATTTATCGCTGTGGTTATGTTTTTATTCACTTCCGTTGGCGTATATCCTGAAAGAACATTTGAAAAAATTGTAATTACCCGCTTCACATTTTTGCGCTTAATACTTCCGTAGGTACTGGTACTGTCT
>JBEPVG010000035.1:0-9970 GCA_041691175.1 Chitinophagaceae bacterium | reverse complement strand
TTCGCCGCTTCCATTACTTTCGGATGAGAAGCCAATCCAAGATAATTATTGGCGCAAAAATTCAAGACAATTTTTCCAGCCACTTCTATTTCGGCACCCTGGTAGCTTGTAATAATTCTTTCGTTTTTATAAAGGCCGGCGGCTTTTATGTCGTCTAATTCATTGCCGATCCTTTTTGAAAAATTTTCGTTCATAACTTGCTTATTTTTGAAGCCACAAACCTACAATGAAATCCATAAAATATTTGAAACTTAAAATTCTTTTAGGAGAAAATGTAACTTTTATCCTGTTGCTTCGTATTATATAAAAACAGGCTGAGAGTGATCATAAATTTACTTTGATTGTATGACTGAGAAAGAATATAATGAATGTGTCAACCTCTACGCAGACAATGTGTACAGGTTTATTCTAAAGAATTTGCGGCACGAAGATGATTCAAAAGATGTGGTTCAGGCTGCCTTTGAGAAAATGTGGATTAACCGGGAGAAAGTGGAAAATGAAAGAAGCAAATCGTATTTATTTACTGTGGCTTATCATCAAATGATTGACCTTATCCGGAAAAATAAGAGAGTGAGTTTGCAGGATGATTTTTCTTCTTCTATAATGACAACAACAGAGCCCCAACACAATGTAAAAAAAATTCTGAATGTGGCATTATATAAATTGAGTGAAACACAACGCAGCCTTGTTTTATTGAAAGATTATGAAGGATACAGTTATGATGAAATTGCAGTCATCACTTCATTAAGTATCAGCCAGGTAAAGGTGTATTTACATCGTGCAAGAATTCAATTAAAGAATTATTTAGTGAAACCTGAAAATGTGATTTAAAATGGAAATTAATAGAAATAATTACGAGGAATATTTTTTATTGTATGCCGATAATGAATTATCGCCAACAGAAAAAAAAGTAGTGGAAATATTTGTCCAGGAAAATGTGGATTTGAAGGAAGAATTTCTAATGATCAGGCTTACCGTTAATTTTCCTGATGAAGAAGCGAAGCTGATGGATAAATCTTTTTTATTAAAAAAGGAGCCTTCTTTTATAAATGAAAATAATTATGAAGAAATCTTTGTTTTATATTTTGATAACGAACTTTCTGCTTTCGAAAAAACAGAAGTTGAAAATTTTGTAAAAGAAAATTCAAAATTTAAAGCCGGATTTGAACTGGTAGAAAAATCTAAACTGCATCCTGATAATTTAATTTTTTATCCAAATAAAGGAGAATTGTATAGAAAAGAAAAATCCGGAAAAGTAATTCCGTTGATTTTATGGAGAACCATTGCAGCAGCTGTTTTCATTGGTTTTGGATTATGGATTAGTAATTCCTATTTTAATAAAACCGAAAAAAATATTCCAATTTCTTCCCAAATAAATGACGTAAAACGAGCACAACCAAAAGAGAAAAATACTATTACTAACGAGCCAGCGAAAGAAGAAAATCAAATTGCCTCTTCAACAAAAAAAATAGAATCTAAAGATACAGAAAAGGAAAGGGCAAAGATTAGAAAAACCATTTTAAAAGAAAAAAATGGAAAAGATATTGCAATTGTAAAACCGGATTTGAAAATAAAGAAACTGGTTGTGAATGAAAAAATCAAAGAAGTAAAACCAGGAACCACTAATGAAGTGATTGCAGCAACGGAACCTGTAAAAACTACACAGCAAATTTCTAAAAGCCCAGTAGTAGAAATCGAAACGGCTAGAACTATAAATAAAATTGAGCCTGAAATTAATCATACAGCAGCACAAACAGTTTCATATGTTCCTGAGGCTTCAACAGATAACCAAAATTATGTTTTTTATGATGTTTCGGCAGAAGAATTCAAAAAATCAAAAGTCGGGGGATTTTTAAAAAAAGTGAAGCGCATTGTTGAAAGAAATAATCCCATAACCCGCGTGTTTGGCGGCGATGATGGGCAAGTAGCTGCAAAATAATATATCAATATTTAATCATTACCATATAAATTTAAAATGAAAAAGACAATCTTAATTCTGAGTATAATATTTACCGGTGCAACAAGTTTTGCCCAAACAGATTCGGTAAAGGTTGAAAGAAAAGATGATACAATTCGAATCGGAGGAATGATCATTTTGAAAAAGGGAACTCCGGATAATGAAAAAAAGCGTGTAACCGTTACCGTTGGAAACCATCGAAAATATAAAGAGAATTCCAACATCAGTACTTCTTCTTTTATTGTTGATTTGGGCTTTGCCAACTGGACAGATAAAACGAATTACGCGAATGCAACCAATGATGGATATATCGTAAACAAACCTGGTTCTGCTGATTTGGTAGCAAACGATTTCAAACTGAAAGCCATAAAATCAGTAAACGTAAATATTTGGTTTTTTATGCAAAGGATAAACCTGGTAGAGCATTATATAAATCTCAAGTATGGGCTGGGTATTGAGTTGAATAATTACCGTTTTAAGTCAGAAATAAGTTTCAATGAAGGCGGCGCTAACCCATATAATTCTTCGCAGAATATTCCCCACCCATTTATATTTAGAGATTCTGTTAGTTTTTCAAAAAACAAGCTGGCAGCGGATTATGTAACTGTTCCATTGATGTTGAACTTTCAGACAAATCCAAATGATCCGAAAAAAGGAATTAGCTTAAGTGCGGGTGTAAGTATGGGTTATTTGTACAGCAGTCGCAATAAACAAGTGAGTGATTCAAGAGGAAAAGAAAAAAATCGTGGAGATTATGATCTGGAAAAATGGAAATTCTCTTATGTAGGCGAGCTGGGACTTGGCCCGGTTAGATTATACGGTTCTTATAGTCCCAAATCAATCTTTACAAATGATTTAAATTTTACGCCTTATAACATTGGAATAAGATTAAGTAACTGGTAAAATCTCTCATGTGTTAGTTTTAATTTTAAAAAACCTGCTTCTAAAGAGCAGGTTTTATTTTAAATATGAAAATAGAAATTGATGTTATTTATTGCTTTACTATAGAAAATTTATTTACTCAAATGCATACTTCTTTCTCTATACAACTGTCTGAAATAAGGATCACGTAAATCTTTTATAAAACGAATGGCTTCGCCGGTGCTTTTCATTTCCGGCCCCAATTCTTTATTGACTCCCGGGAATTTATTGAAAGAAAATACCGGTTCCTTTATTGCAAAGCCTTTAAGTTTTTTCTCGAAAGTAAAATCTTTCAGTTTGGCTTCACCAAGCATCACTTTTGTGGCAATATTCAGGTAGGGTATTTGATACGCTTTGGCAATAAAAGGTGTGGTTCTCGACGCCCGCGGATTTGCTTCAATAACATATACCATACCATTCTTAATAGCAAACTGAATATTAATAAGTCCTTTTATGTTTAAAGCTCTTGCAATTTTTTCGGCATATTCTTCCATTGTTTGAACAATCAGCGGAGACAAATTGAATTGTGGCAAAACTGCATTACTGTCACCACTATGAATCCCCGCCGGCTCAATGTGTTCCATTAATCCCATTACATGAAAAGTTTCTCCATCAAACATGGCGTCAATTTCTGCCTCCTGGCATCGGTCTAAAAACTGGTCGATTAAAATTTTGTTTCCTGGTAAATGTTTTAATAAACTTAAAACCCCGCTTTCTAATTCTTCGTCATTTAAAACAATGCGCATCCGTTGTCCGCCGAGAACATAACTCGGCCTCACTAAAACCGGGTATCCAACTTGCCGTGCGATTTCAATGGCTTCATCAGAATCGTGTGCTGTTCCATATTTCGGATAAGGAATTTCTAATTCTTTCAACATATCGCTGAAACGGCCTCTATCTTCGGCAATATCCATATTGTCGAAGGAGGTTCCAATAATTTTTATTCCTTTTTCATCTAATCTTTTTGCAAGTTTCAAAGCAGTTTGTCCGCCCAGTTGAACAATAACGCCATAAGGTTTTTCCAACTCAATAATTTCCCAGATATGTTCCCAAAAAACCGGTTCAAAATATAATTTGTCGGCTATGTCAAAATCTGTGGAAACTGTTTCGGGATTGCAGTTAATCATAATCGCTTCCATACCGCATTCTTTAATGGCAAGCAATCCATGCACGCAGCAATAATCGAATTCAATTCCCTGTCCAATACGGTTTGGCCCGCTGCCAAGTACAATAATTTTTTTCTTTGAAGACGGGATAGATTCGTTGTAGATAATGTTAGAGTTCATTACAAGATTTAAATGCTATTTTATATAATTTATCGCAATTCTGCATGGTAAAAGTCTCAATTTATTAGGTACTTATTTTATTGAGGTTATTAAGTTTTATTTTTTGCAACAATGAAAATGACTACCGGACGATTACCTCAAAACCTATATTTATTGCAACTGCTTTCCTGGCTTTTCCCCAATTCTTTTTTCATCAATAAGAATCATAAAAATCCTTTAATGATGAACAAACTGTCACTCAAAAGTACTATAAAAATAAGGCGTTTTAGCTTCAAACTCCGCGCTGCAAGTATCTACCATTTTATAAACCCGGGTGATTCCGAGGGCTTTTCTTTTTTCATAAATATCTTCATCTGTGCTTCCGTCTTTCATAATTCTCGCTATTTGCTCATCTCCAAAACCAAGAAGTTTTGCTTCTTTTAAAAGTTCGGGAGAAATAGTTTCTAAATTCACTTCTGCCAATGCTTTTTCGCAGGTACAAATTTTTTGGATTTGATAAATAAACCAACGGTCAATTCCAGTAGATTCACAAATTCGTTTTACACTCACGCCCAACATAAGAGCGTCTTTTATCCGGAAAATCCGGTCCCATTTCGGAATTTTTATATACTCAATAATGTCTTCACCACGCATTAGGTTTTTGCCATAATATCCCAAACCAACTGCTTCATTTTCCAAACTCTGACAGGCTTTTTGAACCGCTTCTGCAAAACTTCTTCCAATAGCCATTACTTCTCCAACAGATTTCATTTGAAAACCCAAAGTGTCATCGGCACCTTTAAATTTATCAAAATTCCAACGCGGAATTTTTACGATTACATAATCTAATGCCGGTTCAAAATAAGCGGAAGTAGTTTGTGTAATTTGATTTTTTAATTCATCTAAAGTAAATCCAAGAGCAAGTTTGGCGGCTATTTTTGCAATCGGATAACCCGTGGCCTTGCTTGCAAGAGCGGACGAACGGCTCACACGTGGATTTATTTCTATCGCAATTATATCTTCTGAATGAGGTTCTATAGCAAATTGAACATTGCAACCCCCGGCAAAATTTCCCAAATTTCTCATCATGGAAATTGCTGTATTTCTCATTTTTTGATAGGCTGTATCGCTCAATGTCATAGCAGGCGCGACCGTTATCGAGTCGCCGGTATGAACGCCCATCGGATCAACATTTTCTACCGTGCAAATAATTACCACATTGTCATTATTATCCCGCAGCAGTTCTAATTCAAATTCTTTCCAGCCCATCATCGCTTTTTCTACCAAAACTTCATGCATTGGTGAAGCTGTAAGGCCGCGATTCAAAGCTTCATCAAGATTCGATTTAAGAAAAACCAAACTCCCCCCGGTACCACCCAATGTAAATGAAGGCCTGATTACCAATGGAAATCCTATTTCCTGGGCAATTTCTTTTCCTTCTAAAAATGAATTGGCAATTTTTGCAGGAGCAACCGGAATTTTCATTTCTACCATCCATTCACGAAATTTTTCACGGTCTTCTGCTTTATCAATCGCTTTGATATCTACACCAATCAGACGGATATTATTTTTTACCCAAATCCCCATTTCATCCGCTTCCTTTGCGAGATTCAGCGCTGTTTGTCCACCCATTGTAGCCAGGACAGCATCAATATGCAAACCTTCCGAATCAGTTTCTTCAATAATCTGTTCGATGCTTTCGGTATTCAATGGAAGTAAATAAATTTTATCTGCCATCATAGGGTCGGTCATGATGGTGGCCGGGTTACTATTTATGAGAATTACTTTGACTCCTTCTTCACGTATGCTTCGAGCAGCCTGGCTTCCAGAGTAATCAAATTCACAAGCCTGGCCAATAACGATTGGCCCAGAACCTATAATTAAAACTGTTTTGATTGATTTATCTAATGGCATGAAATTAAAATGTGTGGCCGCCAAAAATAAACGAAAGTGATGAAATGTAAGGAAGAAAAAAGTGCAGAAGTTAAAAATGAAGATTAAGGAGAAATTAAAAAATCCCTTATTTATATGATGGTCACCATTAAAATAAAAAAAAACAAGATTAAAAAATCCTGCTTTATTAAAATCCTGAGCCCGGTATTTTACAAAAGGTATTTCCGATCAGAACCATACAAATTCTTAAACATTTTCTTTAGGATATATAATTTGTCTATCCATTCATTTTCCCCTTTGGATTTATATTCATCCATAAAATGTTCTACTTTTTCCACAGTTTCTTCTGCGTTGTCAAGCAACTGACTCGTTTTACTTTTTAAATCTGAGTATAATTGTTCTCTTTCCTCTTTCGGCATACTTAAAAATTTTATAAGAGCCACGCCAGCAGCAGCTCCTAGGATAATTGCTGCAATATTATTTGTTTTTGCCATATTTATAAATTTTATAAATCCTTAGATTTGTTGAAATATGAAAGATACTTTTAAAAATAATTCTATACACAAACCGTTCCTGTTTTTTACATTCCTCTTTTTTACTTCAACAATATTCGCACAGATTTTCGCGCCAAAAATTTATCCTACAAATTATTTTATTTATCCGGTGGATGCAAGAATAAGCCTTGCAGCTAATTTTGGCGAATTGCGGCCCAATCATTATCACATGGGTCTCGATTGTAGAACAAACCAGGTTATTAACCGACCGGTAAAAGCTGCGGCGGATGGTTATATTGCACGTGTAACAATTGCGCCTTTTGGCTTTGGGCAGGCAATTTATATTAATCATCCAAATGGGTTAACCACCGTTTATGGCCATTTGCAGAGTTTCATTCCAGCGCTTGAAAAATATGTAAAGGCGCAACAATATAACCAGGAATTGTGGAATGTTGACCTCGAAATTCCTTCCTCATTATTTCCAGTAAAGAAAGGCCAGTTTATCGCAAAGAGTGGAAACACCGGCGGATCGCAAGGACCGCATTGTCATTTTGAAATCCGCAATACAAAAACAGATAAAGTTTTAAATCCGCTATTATTTAATTTGCCCATTCCCGATAATGTTCCTCCTTCTATCGTTCGGTTATATATGTACGATAGGCTTAAAAGCACATACAGCCAAACTCCGAAAAATCTTCCTATAAAAAAAATCGGTGGAAATTATACAACCGCTGAAAATATAATTTCAATTAAAACAGATAAAATTAGCTTTGGGATTTCTGCAAATGATAAACAATCTGGCTCCAACAATCCAAATGGAATTTATGAAGCGATTATTTATTTAGATGGATCACCACTTTCGGCTTTCGAATTGGACAATATCAGTTACGATGAAACGCGATATGTAAATGCGAATATTGATTACAAAACCCGCGCTGCCGGCGGCCCTTATATTCAGTATCTTTCAAGATTGCCTGGATATCCGGAAGGTGTTTATAAAGATATAAATGGAGATGGGGTTATTGAATTAAAAGACACAAATATTCACCAGGTAAAAATAGTGGTAAAGGATGCAAAAGAAAATAAATCAGTTCTGGAATTTAGAATAAAAAAAGATTTGGTAGGTAAAAAAGTGAATTCAGGGTTTTCTAATCCGAATGAGTTTCAGCCAGGAACTGTCAACGTATTTGAAAATGAAAACCTGCAGGTTTATTTGCCTTTCGCAACTTTATACGATTCTGTTTCATTTTTTCATTCTGAAAAATCTTCTTCTTCACTACAAAGTTATTCAGCGATTTATTCCATACTTTCAGGCCTAATTCCGGCTCAGGATTATTTTACAGTTAGAATAAAAGCGGATAAAAATGTTCCTCAGAATTTGACCGATAAGATTTTAATCCAAAGAAGCTGGAATGGGAAAAGTGAAGTAATGAAAGCCACCAGGAATGGCGATTGGTACTTTGCAAAATTTCGTGCTTTTGGTAATTTTGAATTAATAGCCGATTACGAGCCTCCGGTTATCAATGCCAATTTTCATGATAATGCAAAAATTTCAAATTATAAAGCAATTATTATTATTCCAAAAGATCAAAATGATGAAATAAATAATTTCAGAGCTGAATTAGATGGAAAATGGTTACGTTTTTCAAACGATAAAGGCCGTTCGTTTATTTATATTTTTGATGAAAAATGTTCTATCGGAAAACATGAATTAAAAGTTTCGGTAATGGACGAATCAGGAAATAAAACAGAAAAAACTTTACATTTCACCAGATAAAAAACTTCAAAATGACTCAATTAACAGAAGGCGAAAAAGCGCCTGATTTTACAGCAAAAGATCAAAACGGGAATCCGGTTTCTTTAAAAGATTTTCGGGGCAAAAAAGTAGTTCTTTATTTTTATCCGGAAGATGATACGCCAACTTGCACTATTGAAGCTTGTAATTTGAGAGATAATTATGATGGTCTCAAAAAGGCGGGACTGGTAGTTCTTGGCGTAAGTCCGGATGATAAGAACAAACATAAAAAATTTGAAGAAAAGTATGATCTTCCATTTATTTTATTAGAAGATCCCGCGAAAAAAATCATTGATCAATACGGCGTTTGGGGTGAGAAATATTTATATGGAAGAAAATATATGGGCCTTTTCAGGACCACATTTTTGATTGATGAAAATGGAGTAATATTTAAAATTTTCAAAAAACCTAAGTCAAAAATTCATAGTGAAGAAATTTTGAAAGCTATTTCTTCCAATTAGATATAAATTGACGTTATGGAATTTTTTCTAAAAGAAAATTCATGGATCGCAAAATTGGCTGCGAAGAAATTACAAGTGGATAATGTGGCAATCGTAATTGGGAAAACCATTCATTTACACAAAGTTTCCAAAGAAGATTTTTTGAAAGATAAAAAATGGGTGAAGCATGAAATGTGTCACATCAATCAATTTAAAAAATACGGATTCTTCAATTTAATTTTCAGATATTTATGGGAAAGTGCGCGGCATGGATATTACCACAATAAATACGAAGTAGAGGCGAGAAAAGCTGAAAATGAAATTTCAGAATGAAATAGGAATCTGAATTATTTATTGCTTTACTGTAAACATTATTCCATAAAGGACAAAATAAGAATCCAGGTTATTTGTTGGTTTACTGTTTTAAATCTGGCTAAATTTTTGAAAATCAATCTTAAACCAATCCTTTAAATTCCACTTCATCAAACTCAAATCTTCTTTCAATAGCATCTTTGGTAATTAATTGTCCTGAAGAGGAAACTCCTGTAATTTTTGACTCAAAAACAATATTATCTTTTTTTAATTTCACTATTTTATTTCTTGCGAATAAATTCCGGTTATATTCGACTAACATTTTTTCAAAATTGCCAGATTTTAATTGTTTTGTCCTTTCTAAAACCGATGAGATAAGTTCTTCAGCAAGAAATAAAACATCATAATTCTTTTTTGTGGCCAATTTTAATGAGGTTGCTTTTAAATTGTAGTCTTCAAAATTTTCCTGGTTGATATTTAATCCGATACCAGCTACCGACCACTGCCATAAAGTACCTTTAATAATATTCTCAATTAAAATCCCTCCTGCCTTCCTGTCATTTATAAAAATATCATTTGGCCATTTTATAAAAACATTTGAAACAAGATATTTTGAAAAAAGATCGTGGCAACCTAAGGCAACGGAAACGCTTAATTTAAACTGCTGAGATATGGGCAGCCATTGCATCTCTATCGGAATAGACAGCAGAATATTAGCGCCTTTAATGCTTTCCCATTGCTTCTCCCGCCGTCCTTTCCCCTGCAATTGTTCCATCGCAAAAACAGGTTTTACCTCACTTCTTTCACCCTTTTTAATCAACGCCATGGCATAGTTGTTGGTACTATCGACGCTATCGAGAATCAGGATGTTTTTGAGGGTTAGAGACATAAAA
>JBEPVG010000034.1:0-10013 GCA_041691175.1 Chitinophagaceae bacterium | reverse complement strand
GTCAAATGCTTTTCCTGTTGCATCCTGGAAGATGGCATAGCTGCTGTTTAATCCGCGTCCCTGCAAAAACATTCTGCGCAAAGAAGTACCAGAACCCTTTGGCGCAACCAAAAATACATCCACATCTTTTGGAGGAATAATTCCTGTCTGGTCGTTGTAAGTAATTCCAAAACCGTGAGAAAAATATAAAGCTTTTCCAGGAGTTAAATGTTTTTTTACTGTTGGCCAAATTGCGATTTGTGCAGCATCGCTCAATAAATAACAAATGATCGTTCCTTTCTCCAATGCTTCTTCAATTTCAAATAAAGTTTTACCTTCTACAAATCCGTCCTGCACTGCTTTGTCCCAGCTTTTTGAATTCTTTCTTTGTCCTACAATTACGTTAATTCCATTGTCGCGCTGATTCAAAGCCTGGCCCGGCCCCTGAACGCCATAACCAATTACGGCCACTACTTCATCTTTTAAAATTTCCTGCGCTTTTGATAATGGAAATTCTTCCCGCGTTACCACGTTTTCTTCTGTGCCTGCAAAATTTAATGTCGCCATGTTTTTGTTTTAAGATTTAAGTTTTAATGTTTGTTTTTATTATTTAATTATCATTATTCTGGTCAGAAATTTTCAATTTACATCGTAAACACTTCTTCCTGTTTATCTAAAAATTCATTCTCAATTACTTCTTCTCCTGGTTGACTTTTTTCAAACTCTTTTACTTTATCATGAAAGCCACTGCTTTCTTTAATAATGGCCACCCGCGCGCTTCTTACGAATTCGATCAGACTATATGGTTCCAATGCTACAATTAATTTATCCGTTTCTTCACGATGACCTGTAGTTTCAAAGACAGTATAATCTTTACGAATTGCAACGACTCTGGCACCAAACTGGTGAAGTAATCTTTCCACCTTTGCTTTTTCCATAATCACATCAGTAGGCACTTTATACAATGCCATTTCCTGCCAGATGATTTCGTCATTGGTGTTGTAATACGCTTTTAAAACATCCACTTGTTTTTCAATTTGCCGCACCAGCTTTTTGATCACCTCTTCGGTTTCTTCGATTACAATATTAAATCGGTGAATGCCCGGCACTTCTGATGGAGAGGTATTCAGATTGTGAATATTAATTTTTCTTCTTGAAAAGATAATGGAAATACGGTTGAGAATTCCTATTTGATTTTCGGTATAAACCGTTATCGTAAACTCTTGCTTACCGCTTATCGGAAAAGAAGAATTCAAGGTATTTGTTTGTTTACTGTTCATATTTTAAAAATTTTATCGTTAAGCTGAAAATATTTTAAGGCTATTCAAACTTTATGATTTTGTGGCCGCAATTCGTAGCCTTTTATAATCAGCATGCCATTTATTATTATAATATCTTGTTGCAAAAAGCGACGTTTGTATGTCGGTCAAAACGGATTCAAGAGTTATGTTATCAATCCCTTCAAAAAAATCCTTGCCAAACATTCTTATCCAGTTTTTAATGCCGTCTTGGTTTTTTAATTCGGTTTCACGATCGAAATGAACCGCATATTCTACCCTGAATCCTTTCGATTCCAACAAAGTTGCATATTCTCCAATGGAAGGGAAATACCATTGCTGATTTAAAATTCGCTCGCTTAAACCATATTTTTTTAAGGCTTTTTTTATCGGGTTGATAATTTCCTGTACGTTATTTTTACCTCCCATTTCCAAAACAAGCCTGCCTCCGTACTTTAGATTCTTAAACATTTTTTCAATGGCTTTTTCTTTATCTAAAATCCAGTGAAGGGTGGCATTTGAAAAAATGGCATCATAAAATTCAGGGTTTTCATATTCAGTAATACTTGCGACCATGAAATCAAGTTCAGGGAATTTTTCTTTGGCCTGGTGAATCATTTCTGTTGATAAATCAATACCTTCTACAATTGCACCCGATGATGCAATCATCGCCGTTAGATCACCTGTGCCGCAACCAGCATCAAGAATTTTTTCACCTGGTTGTGGATTCAATAGCTGTACAACATCTTCTCCATACTTTGAAACAAAGCTATGTTGCCTGTCATATAAAGTTGAGTCCCATTTCATAATTTTTCTACTTGCTGATTAGGTGATTTGCAATTTTTGTAAGTATTAGGATAATCGGATTTCAGAAACACTGCAACCTTGCGGAACCATGGGGAAAACGTTGTGTTCCTTTCCCACCATCACTTCCAGCAGGTAAGCACCATCATGATCAAGCATTTCTTTTAATGCATTTTTTAATTTATTTCTTTCTGAAACTTTTTGACCTGAAATGTGATAAGCCGCGGCCAGCGCTACAAAATCGGGGCTTTGAATATCAGTAAAAGAATATCTTCTTTCATTAAATAATTCCTGCCACTGGCGCACCATTCCAAGAAATTCATTGTTGAGAATTACAATTTTTACATTCACGTTATTTTGCATGATGGTTCCTAATTCCTGCAGCGTCATTTGAAATCCGCCATCGCCAATTACCGCAATTACTTCTCTTTCAGGAGCGCCGTATTTTGCGCCGATTGCAGCGGGCAAACCGAATCCCATGGTGCCAAGGCCACCAGAAGTTACATTACTTCTGGATTGATTAAATTTTGCATAACGGCACGCTACCATCTGGTGCTGGCCTACGTCTGAAACGATTACCGCGTTTCCGTCGGTTAATTCATTCAACAGATTTATTACTTCGCCCATCGTTAATTTTCCTGACGTTGGACGCAGATCTTTATTGAAACAAACCGCTGTTTCTTTTTGTTTATACTCTTCAAATTTTGCCAGCCATTCGGAATGAGTTTTTCGTGTAACCATCTCCGTTAGTATGGGTAAAGTTTCTTTGCAATCGCCCCACACAGGAACGGTTGTTTTTACATTTTTATCAATCTCTGAAGGATCAATATCGAGGTGAATAATTTTTGCCTGCTTTGCATATTTATCAAGCCTTCCGGTAACGCGATCGTCGAAACGCATGCCCACAGCGATTAATACGTCACAGTCATTTGTCAAAACATTAGGGCCATAATTTCCATGCATACCCAACATGCCCACATTCAAAGGATGATCGGTTGGCAATGCGCTCAATCCGAGTATGGTCCAGGCCGCGGGAAGTCCTGCTTTTTCAATAAAATTTTTAAATTCTTTTTCTGCTTCTCCAAGTATCACTCCCTGTCCAAAAATTACAAAAGGCTTTTTAGCTTCATTGATTAATTTAGCTGCTTCTTCAAGATATTCCTTTCTCACAATAGGCTTCGGACGATAACTGCGAATGTGCTTGCACGGCACATATCCTTCAAAATCGAATTTTTGAATTTGCGCATTTTTAGTGATGTCAATCAAAACGGGACCAGGCCTTCCGGTCTTCGCAATATAAAAGGCTTTTGCTAAAACAGAAGGAATTTCTGTCGCATCTGTTATCTGGTAATTCCATTTGGTGACAGGAGTGGTAATATTTACCACATCTGTTTCCTGGAATGCATCGGTACCAAGAAGGTGCGCAAAAACCTGTCCGGTGATACAAACCAGAGGAGTGCTGTCAATCATCGCATCAGCAAGGCCTGTAACCAAATTAGTTGCACCTGGACCGCTGGTTGCAAATACCACACCCACCTCCCCTGAGGTTCTTGCAAATCCTTGCGCAGCGTGAACGGAGCCTTGTTCGTGGCGGGTTAAAATGTGCTCGAGCTTGTCGTGGTAATCATATAATGCATCATAAATAGGCATGATTGCTCCACCCGGATAACCGAAAATTGTTTTTACTTTTTCAGCTATCAGAATTTCCAGAACTGCTACTGAACCGGAAATATTAGTGGAAGTTTGCGGCGATATTTGTTTTTCTTCTTTTGTTATTTCAAGAGTTTCCATAACTAACTTTTTTAATTTTAATTTTTACTTTTTACATTTTTAAATTCTCATCTGTAACACAGCCCTCAGCTGCGTTGCTGACGCAATGAGCATATTTATATAAAATTCCTTTTGTGGCTTTTAACGCAGGCCGCATCCATTTTTTTCTTCTCTCTTCAATGATCTCGTCACTTACTTTTAAATTAATTCTATTTACTGTTATATCAATTTCAATTTCATCATTATCCTCTACAAGTCCTATCAATCCTCCATTATAAGATTCCGGCGTGATGTGACCCACAACAAAACCATGGGTGCCACCACTAAATCTTCCGTCTGTAATTAATGCAACACTGTTGCCAAGCCCGGCACCAATCAAGGCAGAAGTTGGCTTCAACATTTCAGGCATTCCGGGTGCACCTTTTGGTCCTACATTTTTTATTACTACCACATCGCCATGCTTTATTTTTCCTGAATTAATTCCCTGGATCAAATCATGCTCACCATCAAAAACTCTTGCCGGTCCCGAAAATTTTAAACCTTCCTTTCCGGTGATCTTTGCTACGCTTCCACCTTCGGCAAGATTGCCATATAAGATTTGTAAGTGACCGGTTTTTTTGATAGGATTTTTTAATGAATGAATAATATCCTGCTTTTCAAAATCAAGATCAGGCACGTTTTCCAAATTCTCTGCAATGGTTTTTCCGGTAACGGTTAGGCAATCGCCATGAAGCAAATTTTCTTTCAACAAGTATTTCATTACGGCCGGAACACCACCATATTGATGCAAATCCTGCATTAAATATTTTCCGCTTGGTTTGAAATCTGCCAGCATTGGAATTTTATCACTGATTCTTTGGAAATCATCCTGTGTTAATTCCATATCCACACTTTTTGCCATTGCTATCAAATGAAGTACCGCATTGGTAGAGCCTCCAAGAACCATCACAATTGTTATCGCATTTTCAAACGCTTTTCTTGTCATGATATCTTTTGGCTTGATATCTTTTTCAAGCAATAATTTTATCGCTTCACCTGCATGAAGGCATTCCAGTTTTTTGTCTTCACTCAATGCAGGGTTAGAAGACGAAAAGGGCAAACTCATTCCCATCGCCTCGATCGCTGAAGCCATTGTATTTGCAGTGTACATGCCACCACAGGCACCAGCGCCGGGGCATGAATGGCGCACAATATTTTTAAAATCTTCGGGAGTAATATTTCCTGCAATTTTATGTCCTAATGCTTCAAATGCAGAAACGATATTTAAGTCCTGGCCTTTATAATGTCCCGGAGCAATCGTTCCTCCGTAAACCATTATAGAAGGGCGGTTTAATCTTCCCATTGCTATCAGGGCACCGGGCATATTTTTGTCGCAACCGGGAATTGCAATCAGGGAATCATAATATTGCGCACCACAAACGGCTTCAATAGAATCTGCAATAATATCACGGCTTACAAGCGAATAACGCATGCCGTCAGTTCCATTTGCCATCCCATCACTCACACTGATTGTATTAAAAATCAATCCAATTAAATCATTTTTATTTACACCCTCTTTAACCAATTGAGCCAGATCATTTAAATGCATATTGCAGGTATTACCTTCATAACCCATACTCACAATCCCAACCTGGGCTTTATTAAAATCGTCATCTGTAAACCCAATACCATAAAGCATAGCTTGTGCGCCTGGCTGCGTTTCATCCTGTGTCAGGGTTTTACTGTACTTATTTAATTCAGTATTTTTTAAATTATTGTTCATTTGTAAAATTGAAATCTGTTTTATTTGTTTGTTTACTATAAAATTCCTGGTGCTTTATTAATTTACTATTTCAAATTTTTCTAGCTTCTTCTTTTCTGTAACAAGATTTTTATATTCTCTCTGGATAATGCTGCCAAGAGAATCTTTCCATTCTTTTCTAAATACAATTTTATCAAGCGAAGCGATTCCAATCACTTCCGCAGCTGTTCCACAAAAAAAAGCGCTGTCAGCACCATGCACTTCAGCAAGAGTAATGTTTTTTTCAATCGTTTGAATGCCAATCTGCGTGCATATTTCAAGAATAGTGGCTCTTGTAATCCCCGGTAAAATATTCCCTCTTCGGGGTGTGTATAAAACATTATTTTTCTCAACAAAAAAATTCGCTCCCGGCGCTTCGGCTATAAAACCATTCATATCTTTTAAAAGCGCTTCATCATAACCTTGGGATTTCGCTTCCTGCGATGCAAGAATAGAATTTACATAATGTCCCGTGGCTTTTGCTTCTATTTTGAAACCCTTTGGATTCGGCCTTTCAAAAGAAGAGGTCATCACACTTAATAATTCATCACCAAGAAAAGGTTTCATTTCCCATGCCTCAATTGCAATAAATGATTTATTATTTTCAACAAAACTCATATTCGCCGGAGCATAAACCAAAGGCCTGATATAGGCGTCCTGCAAGTGATTTAATTTTAATATCTGGTAGGTTCCTTTTATTAAATCATCATTGTCCCACTTGTATGGAATATTGAGCGCGTCAGCCGAATTTTTCAGACGTGCGAAATGTGCATCTTCTTTAAAAATTTTTGTTTTTCCTGCTCCTGTTTTGTAGGAACGAATTCCTTCAAACACGCCGTAGCCGTAATGTAGCGTCTGTCCATACAAATCGATTTTTGCTTCTGAAGCTTTTACTATTTCTCCGTTTAGGAAAATGAATGTGTTGTCATCGTAATACATAAAATTTATTTTGAAAAGGGTTTAAATAAAAAAAACCCGCTTCTTTTGGAGGCGGGCTATTTGTAAAATTTATTTTTTTTAAATAGTGATTCCACCTCCATGTAAGGGTATAATTATGGCAATGACGACAATAATAATTGCTGATATATTTTGAATGCCATTTAGTATTTTGCCTTTCAACATTGATGAAGGTTGATTGGCAAACTTACCATACCCTATTAAAAAAACAAAGAACTTTTTTTGAGGTTGCGACATCTTTCCCTAAAGTTCGCAGCCTTCTGTTTTTATTAAATAATTGTTGCCTGTCCCAATGCCATATTCCTGATATTTGAATGTTGCGGAATATCATTGGAAATATAATTACTTACCAATTCCCCAATCGTGGAAGTGAAATAAGAATTTACAGGATCAATATCTTTTGTCACAAAACCATTATTCAATGTCCAGTCAACTGCATCTCTGATGGCTTTTGCTTCTTCGTTTAATCCAAAGTATTCCATCATTAATGCGCCTGATAAAATAGATCCAATTGGATTGGCAATATCTTTTCCTGCGGCTTGCGGATAAGAACCGTGAATGGGTTCAAACAAAGCATTTAATTCTCCGATGGATGAAGAAGGAAGCAATCCCAATGAGCCGCTTATCACGCTTGCTTCATCACTCAAAATATCGCCAAACATGTTTTCAGTAAGGATTACGTCGAACTGCTTCGGATTGACAATGACTTGCATGGATGCATTATCAACATACATATAATCTACTTTTACATCCGGATAATTTTTTGAGATTTCCTGCACATTTTTTCGCCATAACCTGGATGTTTCCAAAACGTTCGCTTTATCAACCAGCGTTAATTTCTTCTTTCTTTTTTGCGCTGCTGCAAATGCCAAATGAGTAATTCTGCTTATTTCATGATTGTTGTAAATACAAAGATCAGATGCTTCCGTTCCTGCTTCATTCAGTTCTTTTTTGCCAAAATAAATGCCACCGGTTAATTCACGATAAATGATAAAATCAACACCAATTAATTGTTTTTCTTTCAATGGAGAAAGATGGTGCAAAGATTTGTAAGTGCTCACCGGACGGATGTTTGCAAATAATTGTAATTCTTTTCTCAATTTCAGCAAACCCTGCTCTGGCCTAACTTTCAAAGAAGGATTGTTGTCATATTTTGGAAGCCCGATTGCGCCAAGTAAAACTGCGTCACTTTTATTGCAAATGTCTATTGTTTCCTGCGGCAAAGGTTCACCGGTTTTATCCATCGCAACAGCACCCATCAGGCAATGGGTGAAATTAAATTGATGATGAAATTTCGCACCGATTGCATTTAATACTTTTAATGTCTCACGCGTTACTTCCGGGCCAATGCCATCTCCCGGAATAACTGTTATGTTCTTATTCATTTTTTTCTGTTTATAATAATTTTTTTTTGTCAGGCTACAGCAAGTCCTATTTGTTGATTGAGTGAATAAATTTGTTGTCCTTCTTTTTCTAATTGCAACACTTTTTCTATGCACGAAGGAATGTTAGTTTCATCATGGCTTACATAAATCATTGTCTTGTTTGAGTCTCTACAAATGTGGTCAATCAAAGAAACAAACTGAATGCTTTGTTTCTCATCCAATCCCTGGCATGGCTCATCTAAAACTAACAATGGTGGATTTTTTACCAGGGCCCTTGCAAGCAAGATCATCCGTTGGAGACCGGTCGAAATTGAATGTAATGGCTTTTTTGACACATGAGAAAGTTGTAAAAAATCCAACCATTGAAGTATGTTGTTGTATTGAATTGTATTTAATTTTTTAAACAAACCAATTGTGTCAAAATATCCTGAACCAATCGCATTGAAACAGGTGATATTTTTGTCATAATACGCGTGCAATTCGGGGGAAATATATCCCGTTCTCTGCTTGATGTCCCAGATGCTTTCTCCGGTTCCTCGTCGTTTTCCAAAAAGATAAATTTCATTAGAATAGGCCAGCGGATGATCGCCGGTTATCAGGCTGAGCAAAGAAGATTTTCCTGCTCCGTTGGGACCTTTTAGTAACCATTTTTCTCCTTGTTCTATTTTCCAGTCCAGGTTTTTTAGAATAATATGTTTGCCATAGTTCAAATGAATATTTTTCATTTCAACTATCGTTTCAAAATGAAAATCTTCATTTGAAGCCGGTAACAGGGTTGTGTTATTAAATGTTTTTGTTTCTTCAACCGGTGCGGGATTTTCTGATTTAAAATTCTCTTTTCTTCCAAAAAAATCTATTTTTTTATTCTTCAGAAAACTGATATGGGTAATAAAACGAGGGATTGGAAATGTTCCCGGAATTAAAATTATTTGTGTTCCTTTCTTAGAAATGTCTTCCAGTATTTTATTAAGTTTTTTTCTTACTAAAATATCAAGGCCTGTATAAGGATTGTCTAAAACCATTACCTGGGGCGGATTTAGCAACGCTTTTGCCAATTGAAATCTTTTGTGTTCGCCGCTTGATAATTGAATGAGCGGCGCATTTTTCAGATGAAGAATCCCCAAATCATCTAAAACGGAATTCAGGTTATTTGTTGCTTTACTGGCAGAAACTATTTTTAAAAGTTCTTGAAATATTGTTGGTGTGTCGCTTGAATCAAAACTATTAAAACGTTGCTGATAATAAAATTCAGAAATACCGGATAAATTTTTAAATGAATAACGTTGCGCTACTAATTCAAATCGTGTATCTATGACCGTTATATTATTAAAATCAGTAAAAATATTTCCTGAAAAATGTATTTTACCTGTAAGCGCTTTTGCTAAAGTTGTTTTGCCACTTCCCGCACTTCCAAGAATAGCCAGGTGTTGATTTGGAAAAAGAGAAAATGAAATTCCATCAAGCACAGTCTGTTCCTGTGTTTTCACAACAAGTTCTTTAACTATGATAGATGGTTTTTGCATTTTTATTTTTAAAATTTTATGCCATTGTTTTTTCGAAATTGATAATATCTTCTTGAATGCTTAGCAAATAATCAATATCATCATATCCATTCAACAAACAGGTTTTCTTATAATTATTGATTTCAAATTTTTCCTGTTCGCCAGTTAAATCAATAGTAATAGTTTGATTTTCCAAATCAATTGAAAGTGTGGATCCATTTTCAAGCTCAAATATTTTGTGCAAAAAACCATCACTGATCTGCACTGGAAGAATGCCGTTATTTAAAGCATTGTTCTTAAAAATATCAGCAAAAAAGCTGGATACTACTACGTTAAACCCGTAATCAAGAATTGCCCATGCTGCGTGTTCGCGCGATGAACCGCAACCAAAATTTTTTCCGCCAACCAATATGGAACCTGTGTATTCCGGCTTGTTTAAAATAAAATCTGTTTTCGGTTGTGCTTCATCGTTATGATAATATCTCCAGTCACGAAAAAGATTTTTTCCTAATGCATCTCGTGAAGTTGACTTTAATAACCGCGCTTGAATGATTTGATC
>JBEPVG010000033.1:0-10013 GCA_041691175.1 Chitinophagaceae bacterium | reverse complement strand
CGTTAAGACTATCCACTTCTCCCCTGTTGTCAGCGACTGTCAGAATTTTCATTATTTTCATTTCTTTTCTATTCGAATCTGGCTCAACGAAATATAAATGAGAAGTACCATCACTTATAATTATATTTTCCCCATCATTGGTAGCTCCCCATCCCTCCCGGCTCCATTTATAAGTAGCTGCCGGACGCAAAATATCATTTAAATTGTAAACAAAAATCTTATTGCTTTGCCAGGTAAGCTGGTAAATTTTATTTTTAAATATAGTAATGCCTTCACCAAAAATGGAAGTGTCCGGAATCAAATAATCTTTCTCCACAGCGCCTGTTTTTATATCTACAATCCGAAGGTTGGATGTGCCCCATTCGCCAGTTCCTTCATATAATTTTCCATTATGAAATTCCAATCCCTGCGTGTAAGCTTTTGGATCATGCGGATATACAGCATTTACTTTAAACATCAATGCAGCAGGTGGAGGAATATTATTCACTTTAGCCACGGGAAGAGAAGGATCGTAAGCAGGAGAAGAAGAATCGTTGCAGGAAAACAAAAATAAAATAATTATTACTACATGGAATTGACGAATCATTTTTAAATTTTATACAAATGTAAAAATAATGAACAGATGCTTTTAAATATCGTTTCATTTAAAAATAAATCACTAAATATTTCTGTTTGAACAATATTGTTGTATTTTGTGCCCCAAACCTTTGTTCCCCGGAAAATAACACCTTAACATTTGGATTTGTTTATTACCGTCAAAACATGCAGGTTTTAATTGATTATTTTCACTATCCCATGTAAGAAGACCAACCCCAGACCTATGTAATCCCGCTATTGTTCATACACTCATATAAAATTGAGTATTACAACAGGGAATACATGAAAATTATTTTTACAATTGTTTTTACAACTCTTGTTTGTTTCGCATCTGCTCAGAGGTGTGGAACTTCTGACTATCAGAAGAATCATCCTGTGAACCAGTTTACTGTTCAAAAGAATATCTCTGCAAAAACAGAAAGCCGCGATACTTTAAAAGATGAAATAATTATCATACCGGTTGTTGTTCATGTTCTTTACAATACCAGAGATCAGAATATTAGTGACGCACAGGTCATTTCCCAAATAGATGTTTTAAATAAAGATTACAGAAGAAAAAATGCAGATGCAATAAATACACCTGCCCCTTTTAAACAAGTGGCAGCGGATGCCAGGATACAATTTTGCCTTGCAAAAGTAGATCCACAGGGACAATACACAACAGGTATTATTCATAAATTGACCAAAGAATTACAATTTCTTCCAAACGATGGTGTGAAGTTTTCTTCTACCGGCGGTGATGATGCATGGGACGCCACAAAGTATTTAAATTTATGGGTTTGTAATCTGGCAACTACAGATTCAACTGAACAAACCTTAGGATATTCAGTTTTACCGGGAAGCCCTTTAGAAAAAGACGGGGTTGTGATAAAATACAATGTTTTTGGAACCATTGGTAATGTAATGGCTCCCTATAATAGAGGACGCACAGCAACCCATGAAATCGGCCACTGGCTTGGATTGAAGCATTTATGGGGCGATGGTAATTGTGGCGATGATGGTATTGCAGATACGCCTCCGCAACAAACGAGCAACAGCTATTGTCCTTCTTTTCCACATATCTCAGCTTGTTCGATCAATTCTTATGGCGACATGTTTATGGACTTTATGGACTTTACTGACGACGGTTGTATGAATATGTTTACAGAAGGACAAAAAGCAGAAATGCGTAGCTTATTTGCATTGGGAAATGTAAGAAATTCTTTTCTAAATTCTATGGTTTGTGATAGTACAAACGCAGAAGGAGGGCCTCTTCCAAAGGATTCAAGCTCTTTTTTAAAAATAATTGTCTATCCTAATCCGTTTAATCAGGTTCTCAATATTGCCTCAAACCGGGATAGTGGATTTGTTGGAAAAGTTTTTAAAATATACAGCATCAGTGGAAAATTATGTTTGACACAAACAATTCTTTCTCAAAAAACAATTCTTAATGTAAGTAATCTTCCATCAGGAATTTACGTTCTTAAAATTGAAGGGAAAAACGACAAACAGATTTATAAATTAATTAAAGTAGGATATTAGTTTTTTAAAGCAGGCTATTGTTTTATTAATGTCCAGTAAACAAACAAATAATACCAATTCTTTTCTTTACCATAAAGGCAACAAGTATTGTTCCTGAGCTTTAAATGTTGTGACCATTTTCAGAGTGAATTATTTTTTTAAATCTTTAATTTCAGAAGTGATTTTTTTATTCCATTCTTTTTGTTTTTCCACATCCATACTATTATTGGTTTCCTGATCATACTCTTTTTGACAGGCAAGGCTTTGACCATAAACTTTTTCGAAAATCGAATACAATAACTTTCTATAATTGAATTTTGTAAAATTTGCTTTGGCAATTTCACCCACCAATTTCTGCGCATACAATCTCGTAATATCAAAATGATGTTGCTCATGTTCCAAATGATAATCAGAATTAATTTCGGGCTTTTTCCATGAATCCTGTTTGGTAAAAAAAGTATAAACACCTACAGAAATATGGAGATTATTTTCATCCTCCTTCATAGATGAATTAAAAGAAAATCCTGAAGCAGTCATTGCTCCCCAGGGAGCTCCTGGAGGCACTTTTCCCTGAAAATCCTGCCAGGTAAGTTTTCTATTAAAATCAAAATAAATTGTATCGTTCGAGGGATTATTTATTTTATTTTCAACAAAAACATTTATTGTAATTTTTTGAGAAAAAAGCTGCAAAGACACAAGAAAAAAGAATGAAATAAAAATGGTTATTTTCCTAATGGTCATCAATAGTAATTATTTGTAAAAATCACGTTTGACTTTGGAATAAAAAAGTTAAAAGCGTTTTTTAAAATTTTGATTATTTAACCAAGAAGTCATCCGCACTTTGTAATATAGCATCTATTGATTGCTCCTTCATACATTTAAAATGGCCGAGGGGGCACTTGTCAAAACCGGTTTTTGAGCAAGGCCGGCACCATAGTTTATTTACCTGGAAAACTTCATAATTTGTTTTGTAAGGAACCATTCCAAAAGAAGGAACTGTATTGCCCCAAACGGAAAGTATATTTTTTTTAAAAGCGGCCGCAATATGCATCAATCCTGTATCGTGGCTGATTACTAACTTTGAATTACGGATAATATCCGCAGATTCATTTAACGAAAATTTGCCACAGGCATTGTATATTTTAACCGTGTCCGAGCCGACTATTACTTCCCCATTTAAAAAATCTTCCTTCCCGCCCAACAAAATAATTGGAAATTTTATTTGCTGAACCAATTCTTTTAATTTTTCTAAAGGCAACTTCTTTGTATTATGCGCTGCACCAATCGCAATTGCAACATAACCTTGCAAATGTGAGAATGGAATATCTCCTTCTTTTACTTTTTCATTTTCAGGAATAAAATAATCAAGACCAAGCCCATCATTTACTACACCTAAACTTTGAACAGTTGCCATATATCTGTCCACAATATGCTTTTTGGGCATTCGATTTATTTTAAAATTAGTGTAGATCCATTTTTTGATATTCAATTTATTAAAAGAATGGAAGGGAATCTCGCGCAATGCATTTTTTATGCGTAAAGTTCGCAGGTTGTGATGTAGGTCAATAATGTGGTCATATTCTTCATTTTCTAACTGAAGAATAGTTTTATTAAAATCATTTTCCAATAAAAATACTTTATCTAAATACGGATTTGATTGAACGATTCCGGCAAACTTCTTTTTTGTGAGATAATGAATTATAGCCTGCGGATATTTTTTTCGCAAACAGCGTATAACTGGCGTCGTTAGTACCATATCGCCGATGGAAGAAAATCGAACAATAAGAAATTTCAGGTTTTTGGTTTCCTGAATCGGAACCGGAGAAGTTCGAAATTTATTATACAAATTTTTAAAATTCAATTCAACTTTTTATTAGATTTTAAACCAATAAACTAATAACAATTAAATAACCGGTTTAGGTTTTTTCTTCCCGGAAAAAACTTTCCATAAAACCGGAAAGGTAGTGACGATAACGATTCCGATTACAATTACCTCCAGGTGTTCTTTTAAATCAAATCCAAATTCTTTGTAAATTAATTTTTGCAAAAAATGTCCCCCAAGCAACATACTACCAACCCATAAGGCGCAGCCTAAAATGTTATAATAAGTAAATTTCTTTTTGTCCATTTTTACAATGCCCGCTACAATCGGCGCAAAGGTTCTTATGAATGGAATAAAACGTGCAATAATGATAGCACCACCCCCGTTTTTTTCATAGAATTCGTGTGCCTGTGCCAAATGTTTTTTCTTGAAAAAAAACGAATCTTTTCTCTCATATAAAAAGGGACCGCTTTTATAACCAAACCAATAGCCGAAAAAATTTCCTATGATTCCGGCGGCAGTTATTAATAACCACAAGATGCCCAGATCCAACCATTCGTTATTCGATGGGAAAAGGGCAGCACTTACAATCCGGTCGCTATAAATGCCGGTTACAAAAAGCAATGCATCACCGGGTAAAAAAAATCCCGCAAATAATCCCGTTTCAGCAAAAACAATAAAAATGATCATCCACAATCCACCGTGTTCAATGTAAAATTGTGGATTTAATAAGTCTTTTACGTTTATTCCTAAAATGTGCAACAGGTTCACTAAATATGATTTATTAAGGGCAGTAAGAAAATAATCTGATAAAGAAACAACAAAAAATCTTAAAGAAAATGGAAATCATTATTCAGCAACAAAAGCCAATGCTTTTTGCTGATCAAATTCGCCTTCCCATTTGGCAATCACACAACTTGCCAGGGTATTTCCAATAACATTTACCGAAGTACGCGCCATATCCATTAATTCATCAATTCCAAGAATCGCCATTACAGGCCACAAAGGCAATCCGAATGAGGAAACGGTTCCCAATAAAATAACCAAAGATGCACGCGGAACGCCAGCGACGCCTTTGCTCGTAAGCATCAGGGTAAGTCCCATAATCAGTTGAGCCCCAAACGACATGTGAATACCAGCAGCCTGGGCTACAAACACACTTGCCATTGACAAATACAATGTAGTTCCATCGAGATTAAATGTATAACCAGTAGGCAATACAAAGGACACAATTTTTCGGGGCACACCAAATTTTTCCATATTTTCCATCGCAATCGGGAGCGCAGATTCGGAACTGGTAGTTGCAAAAGCAATTGCAACGGGTTCTGAAACCGCCCTGATAAATTGGCGAATCGGGATCTTCAAAAAATAAGCAATTGCAAAAAGAACAAGGCCAAGAAAAACCAACAACGAGGCATATAAAGTGAGCAGCAATTTTACCAATGAAAAGAGAATATCCAGGCCGAGATGACCAACTGTAACTGCAATGGCAGCGCCCACTCCGAAAGGTGCAAAGTGCATAATAATATTGGTAAATTTAAACATCGTTTCCGCCAGGCTTTCTGAAAAGCGAAGCATCGGTTTTCGTTTTTCTTCTTTCACCATCGCCAATCCGATTCCAAAAATAACGCTGAAAACAACAATCGGTAACACATCGCCATTGTACATCGATTTAATAATATTTTCCGGGAAAATATGAAGGATTACATCCTGCCACGTTTGCGGGACCGCTGCCGGCAATTCTTCATGAAAGCCTGGCGGAATGTGGATTCCAACACCAGCCTGGGAAATATTTATCGCAATAAGCCCGATAAATAATGCAATCGTTGTCACGACTTCAAAATAGACAATTGACTTCCATCCCATTCTTCCAACCTGTTTCAAATCCGAATGACCGGCGATGCCGACAACCAATGTTGAAAAAAGAATGGGGGCAATAATTGTTTTTACCAGCCGAAGAAATATTTGGCTCAGGACTTTTAAATCTTTAGCAAATTCAGGAAAATCCAGACCGACCTCAACGCCAATAGCCATGCTTACTAAAATCCATGTAGTAAGTGTGCGTTTGTAAAGCGCGAAAAGAATCAATGAGCCAATGAAAATCCATCTTAAAATTCTTAAAAATAAAGGTGAAAGACTATTGAAATTATAGATATCTATAAAATGAAAAGCCACTGCAATCGTAAGAGTAATGAAGACAAGAAGAATGCTTTTTCTTTTATTCATAAACGGTTAAGATGATTGGCATCAAAACTAACAAATAGAATGTAAACAAACTTTATTAAGAAGAATTACTTTGTAAAACAGTAAACCAACAAATAAGGAAGTTTCTCATTTTCCGTTAAAATTTTTTTCAACAAATAATACTTATGGATGAAAATTCTCTTTATTTTACACCTAATTAAAAATAACCAAAAAACCTTTTAATATGAAAAAATTTATTCTGTTTATTCTGGTGTTCTTCACAACGGCTTCAATCAATGCGCAACTTTCAAACACAAAGTGGAAAGGTTCTTTAAATATCCAGGGAGGAATGGATGTTATTTTTAATTTCAGCAATGACACACTTGATGTAATCACTTCAGAAAATGAAAGCCTGGAAACAATAAAATACAGCATTAAAGATTCTTTGATCACTTTTGTAAATCTCTATGGAAACAGTCAATGTGATGGTTCAATTCCAGGGGTTTATAAATTTCAAATTACCGGCAATGAAATGACGCTTAGCTTACTTTCTGATAGCTGCTCCGACAGAGCTGAAGCCATTGGAACCATGAAATTAAATCAGGAAGAATAATTTCGTATTGCTGGTCTTTGCTACGATTGTTCCCTTGAATTGTTCAGGCGAGAATTACTCAGAACTTCACGATTCGGAAAAAATTAAAATCAATGATACCATTAAAGGTTCATTTTTTTATTAAAAATTATGTGGCTTATTTTCCATTTTTCTTCAATTCTTCACTAATTTTTTCGATCTGAATTAATGCTTTTACATAAGCACTTTTATTAGATAAAAACTAATAAAATTTTAAATTATTTCGGAAGCCAATAATAATTTCTCCTCTCTAAATAATTTGAGCATTGTTTTTGTAATGTCAAAAAAAACTTAAACAATCACTTTATGAAAAAGGAAATCATTTTAATTCTGACCATCTTATGTTTTCAAAACCTGGTCGCCCAGAAAAACAACACTGCCGAATTATTAATTTCAAAAATGGATACTAAAGGAAGTTTGCAACAAAATCAGCATAATACTTCTAATACTTTATCAAGAAAATCTGAAGATAGTTCCGTTAATTCTCCTTATCACACTACTTTTGTAAAAGACGGATTAGTAATTGCCGCTGCAGCCGGTGGTACTCTTTTAGGTTATGGTCTGATCGAGAATAAAAGAGATCTTACGCCACAGGAGCTGGCAACTAAAACCAGGAGCAGCCTTCCATTTTTTGACCGCGGTAATGCAGGATATTATTCAAAAAAAGTTGACCAGGACAGTTATATTCTTTTTGACGGTGCTTACGTAATCCCGGTGGTGGCCGCTCTTTTAAACAAGAATGAGCGCTCAAAATTCGGGCAGGTGATGGTTCTGTATTTAGAAACAATAGCTATCACCGGTTCAATGTATACGATCACTGCAGGGCTGGTATATAGAAGCCGTCCTTTTGTTTACGGAGATAAAGCGCCATTGGAGAAAAGATTAGATAAAGGTGGTCAAAGATCTTTTTATGGCGGCCATGTGGCAACGACAGCGGCTTTTACCTTTTTTACAGCTAAAGTATTTCAGGATTTTAATCCTGGCTCCAAACTCACACCTTATTTATATACCGGCGCAGGAGCACTAACCGTATTAATGGGATATATGAGATACAAAGCCGGTTATCATTTTTTGAGTGATTGTGTTTTGTCAGGTATTATTGGCACAGCAACAGGGATTTTAATACCCCATTTTCATAAAAATAAAAACTTTAAGAATATTTCGCTGACGCCATATTATCAGGGAAATGCTAAAGGGTTTTCATTAGTTTATAGATTATGAGTTGGATTACATTATAGGCCATTTTAAAAATCAAAACGCCCCGAAAAAATCAGGGCGTTTCATTTTATCGGGCAAATTACACAAGAAAAAGTGCTGTAATCTCAAGAGTAATAAAGACAAGAAGTATCCACTTTCTTTTATCGAAAAAATAGTTTAGATTATTTGAATCAAAACTAAAAATTAAAACCTCGGAAAAATGTCTTTAATGGTACGATTAATTTTTCAGAAAAAATTATTAGAATCTTTTTGAAACAGTAAACCAACTTTTAAGCTATATTCTTATTTTGTATATAATATCTTATAAACAATTTTAAAATAATTATTAGCAGATACAATGATTATAAAAAAAGACCGTCTTTTTGAGACGGCCCGTTTGAGATTCCTTTTACTTAATATCAGAAACTATATCGTAATCCAATTTGCATATACCATAAATTAGAAGTGCTCTTATCTACCTGGAATGGAGTATTTACCAATTGTTTATTGTATTCGCTCCATGTAAAGGTCGGTGCCTGGTCTACTACACTTTTCATAACTAAGGGATTTGTAATTGTTGTAGTTTGGGTATAGCCAAATCCCTTTGTTTTACTAGCTACCAAATTGCCAAGATTGAAAATATCCATACTAAACTCTAAATCATGTTTTGTTCCACCTGCTGTTTTCAAATAAAAATCCTGCAGGAATCGAAAATCCACTTGATTAAACCATGGAGCTTTTTGTCCATAGCGGTCCACATATTGCCCTTTATTGTCTGATAAATATTTACTATTGCCAACATATTTATCATAAGCTTCCTGTTGTTGCTGAATGGTATAAGTCCTTGTTGCAATTATGTTACCTTTTGAATCCTTATCTGTTACTTTGTAATCTACAAAAGGTACATCATTTCCACTAGGGTATATATAAAGCAATTCTGAATTTCCATCTCTAACTATAGAACCACCGGTCACATAATTAATAAGATAACCATTACTTCCAGAGTAAACCAAAGAAAAGGTGGAAGCAAAATGCTTTGCATAAGCAACCTTATAAGATATATTAGCGATTATCCTGTTAGGAATAGCATATTGAGAATTATCTAAGACCTGGTCATTTGGTCCATTCACATTAGCAATTGACTGCCATGCTGAGCTCGCTCTTGATCCCGGATTGGGGCTTACTTCTTTTGCGCGTGTGTAAGTATAAGCCAATGAGCCATAAAATCCATTCGCAAACGTTTTAGAAACCTGCGCTGTGGCCGAGAACGCAAAACCTTTGTGCGTATTTTCAAGAACTATGGGAGTACCTAAATTTGGGTAATAAGTAGGCGTTGAACCCGGGTAATAATCCCTCGTATCAGCTCCCGTGTATTTATCAGTTGGAGGCTTAAGATTGGGATTTCTCATTACCACGGCGTTAATATCTTTAGTATAAATTAAATCAACTGTAGCAGTGAAACCGTTTTCGAATTTTTTATCAATTCCGAGATTACTTCTCCACACTAACGGAAATTTAAATTTTGGATCAATCACGACAAAACTTTGAGGAGGAGTAGTGGTATTTGGGGTTTTTGAGAACGCACCCGCATACGCATCCGGATTTGGGTCAAATTTATTAATGCCCAGAGAATCCAAATCATTTTTGGTATTATAGAAAACAGACCTCTGATACATTCCATTATTTGATGGCATATTGGTCAGGAATACATAGGGAATCCTTCCGGTGAACAAACCGGTTCCACCTCTAACGGTAAGACTTTTATCAGCGCCCACATTCCAGTTAAAACCAGCACGCGGCGATAAGATGATACTGGCCTTAGGCCATTTTCCGGTGCTGTAATTGATCATATTTCCTTTTGCATCAGGTAAGGTTAAAGCATCAATTGAGGGATTATCAATCGGATCTTCGGGATAAAATGGCTTATCAAAGCGCACACCATAAGTGAGTTTAAAATTATTTTTTATTTTAAATTCATCTTGAACATAAATACCTAATTGTCCAATTTTAAGATCTGCTGAATAAACAGCCGGTTGACCGGAAACTAAAGAATATGTATAACCATAATAACTAGGTTGAAGC
>JBEPVG010000032.1:0-10071 GCA_041691175.1 Chitinophagaceae bacterium | reverse complement strand
CCACAGGCAAGTTCAAGAACTACCGGATTTTTATTTTTAAAAATTTCGCTCCATCTCCCTTTCGTATTTTGCGGATATTCCAATACGTTCGAAAACGTTTTTATCTCCCCAAATCTTTTTAATTTCTTTTGCGCCATAGCGGGCAAAAATAGGTTTGATTTTTGAAAAGATTAGTTGGCAAAAATCCAGCAAGCATATTTATATAATTTTTTACCGATACATTCAAACCCTTTACCGATATTTTGATGTTCTAAACCTAAAGTTACTTTTCGTTCCTTGTTTCTGTTTTTAAATTTGCTTATCAAATTAAAATAAAAAAAATCATGGAACAGCAAGATATCGAAAGGAACATGGGAAATAAAAGTTCCCGTATTTTAAGTGGAATTGTTTTGGTAATTATTGGTATTTTATTATTGGGATATAAAATGGGTGCACCGATTCCTGCATGGATATTTACCTGGCCCATTCTTTTAATTGCGCTGGGATTATTGATCGGCATCAAAAGTAAATTTCATAATCCAGGCGCATTGATTATGATCCTTATCGGAGGAGTTTTTTTTATTGACCAACAAATTCCAGATATTGAATTTCACAATTATATTTTACCAATCATTTTGATCAGCCTCGGGCTGCTTTTTATTTTAAGGCCAAAATCTAATCGATGCGACCGAAGAAATAGTCGTTGGGATCGCATGAATTCTCCTAGTTTAACACCCTCTAACAAAATGGGAAATGAAGAAATTTCTTCGTCTACTGATAAAGGGGAATACATTGATGTGGTGGCGGTTTTTGGCGGAATAAAAAAGAATGTACAATCCAAAAATTTTAAAGGCGGCGAAATTGTAAGTTTTATGGGCGGCTCTGAAATCAATTTTATGCAGGCAGATATCCAGCAGCCGATTGAATTGGAAGTGAACAATGTTTTTGGGGGAACAAAATTAATTATCCCTTCTAACTGGGATGTAAAAAATGAAATTTCTGCTGTATTTGGCGGAGTTGAAGATAAACGAAACTTTACCAACAGCGCGCCGGATTCTGATAAGAAGATTCTTCTGAAAGGCACGTGTGTATTCGGCGGAATTGAAGTAACTAATTATTAAAATCATATTTTTTATCTTATAAATTCAGTTTGTATGAAATGGTATCTTGCAAAAATTGTTTATAGAATTATTTGCGGCGATGGAAATCATACGCCGCAATTTGATGAACAGTTAAGGCTGATAAAGGCAGAGGATGATATGCACGCATTTCAAAAAGCGAGAATTATGGGCGAGGGTGAAGAAGATAATTTTTTAAATGATGATAAAAAGCCCGTGCATTGGCAATTCATTGACGTGGATGAATTACATGAACTTGATGATTTGATTGATGGGATTGAATTATATTCCAGAATCAGTGAGCAGGAAAACTCAGAAAATTATATCAGAAATATAAAAAATCGAGCAAAATATTTGCACGAAACTTGTTTGCAAAAAACATTTCAAATGAATTAAAACAATGCGGATTGGTAAACTCTATTTTATCTGATAAACGGTTAAGATATTTTTTTTTAGCCTGGTGGCTTCTATGGACATTGCTTCAATATATTATGTTGCGGCAATTAAATATAGACCAGACGCATGCAATTACCGACAGCCTTATCAGCAATATACTTCTTGCGGTAAGTTGTTTTTTTATCAGTAACAATATGAAATATTATTTGCCGCGGCGCGAAAAATATTGGTATATTCTTGTGATAAGCCTTACCGTTAGTTTTTTATGGATGCTGGCACAACAGGCAGTAATGTGGATAATTTTTAAAGAATCAGATAATTACGGTGATGTAATTCATGCATCGTGGAGCATCAGGTTTGGCGCTGGTTTTTTATTGATAAGTAGCATTAGCATGTTCAGTTTATTGTGGTACAGCCAGCAGGAACAAAAAGAAACTGACGGCCGGAAGATAGAAACAGAACGGCTTTCAAAGGAAGCAGAATTATTTAAACTACGTCAGCAATTGCAACCGCATTTTTTATTTAACAGCCTAAATTCGATCAGTGCGCTCACCGGATCAAACCCTGAAAAGGCGCGACACATGATTCAACAACTGAGCGATTTTCTTCGGGGCACTTTAAGAAAAAATGAGCAGCAATGGAACACATTGGAAGAAGAATTAAATTATTTGCAACTTTATCTGGATATCGAAAAAGTAAGATTTGGCCACCGGTTACAAACAGAAATAATTTATAAAGATGAAATTCTTTCATTTAAATTACCCGCTTTGCTTTTGCAGCCGATTGTGGAAAATGCGATAAAATTTGGTTTGTACGACACAACAGGCGAGGTAATTATTAAGATAATAGCCATAACGGAAGATGGCTATTTGAAAATTATTGTTCAAAATCCTTTTGATGCAGAAACCTCACAACCCTTTAAGGGAACGGGTTTTGGTCTTTCATCCATTCAAAGAAGATTATTTCTTTTGTTTGCAAGAAATGATCTTTTGAAAACAGAAAAAGACAAGGAACATTTCATCACCACTATTCTTATTCCAAAAATGGCTAATGATGATGAAAGCCAAAAACGAATTGAACCATGAAAGTTATAATCATAGATGACGAGCCATTAGCAAGAGAAATTGTAAAAGAATACTTACAATCCACGGCCGATGTTGATTTAGTGACTGAGTGCAGTGATGGTTTTGACGGAATGAAAGCGATCCAACAGTATCAACCTGATCTTATTTTTCTGGATATTCAAATGCCAAAAATAAATGGATTTGAAATGCTTGAATTAATAGAAAATCCGCCTGCGGTAATTTTTACTACCGCCTTTGATGAATTTGCGATAAAAGCTTTTGAATCGAATGCTGTAGATTATTTATTAAAACCTTTCAGTAGGGAAAGGTTTGATAAAGCAATCCAAAAATATTTCCATCATGCCAATTCTGCATCTACCCGGCAGCTACTAGAAGCCGCCGCCAGCTCGCCATTGCAACAAAGTCGCATTGTGGTAAAAGATGGAAATAAAATAAAAATTATCCCGGTAAATAAAATCCATTATCTCGAAGCGGCAGATGATTATGTAAAAATTATTACCGCTGACGGTATCTTTTTAAAAAAACGCACGATGAGTTTTTTTGAACAATCCTTAAGCGCTTTTCATTTCGCACGCGTTCATCGTTCTTACATTGTAAACACGCAACTCATTACGAGGATAGATGTTTATGAAAAAGACAGCCATTTAGTCTTATTAAGTACCGGAGAAAAATTGCCGGTTAGCAAAACAGGATATTCAAAACTGAAAGAAGTTTTGGGAATTTAATTTGAAAAAACTGCTATGTTGTTTTCCGGTAATTTAAAATAGCCCATGTGTTTAGTACCAAAGCAAATAAAAGTATCTTCCATAATTGTGGAAAAATATCTTTCCAACCGCTTCCTTTTAATACTACCATCCGCATCACATCAATCATATAACTTACCGGGTTAAGCCGCGCAATTATTTTTGCCCATTTCGGCATACTATCTATCGGCGTAAATAATCCGCCCATCAAAATAAAGATCATCATGAAAAAAAACATGATCAACATGGCTTGTTGTTGCGTATTCGAGTAGGTGGAAACCAACAACCCGAAACCGAGAATGGCCAGCAGATATAGCCAGATAAATCCATATAATACCAGCAAATTTCCGAGGGGAATGATTCCATAAACGAGCCACGCGATGACCAAACCAAGTGTAAAAACAATATTTCCCAAGATCCAAAAAGGGATTAATTTTCCCAAAATAAAATATTGTTTTTTAATTGGAGTTACATTGATTTGTTCGATTGTTCCCGCTTCTTTTTCTTTGACAATATTTAAGGCAGTTAAAAATCCACTGACCATTGTCACCAGTATTGCAAGAATTCCGGGAACCATAAAAATGTTGTAATTTAAAAAAGGATTAAACCAGTTAGAAGATGCTATTTCTATTGCCGGTTCAGGATTGAATTGAGGTTGCTGTTGCCATTGCAAACGAATCTCATCATTATAATTTCTGATTATTTGGGATAAATAGGATCCGCCCAGATTTGCTTTTGTACCATTGATGGCATTGACAGCTATAAAAACTTTCTGCTCATTTTCACGAATTAAATCCCTTTCAAATCCTTGCGGAATTTCCAAAATTAAATCTGATTTATCAGATTCAATCAAATGGTAAGCATCTTTAAAAGAAGTATTGTAACTCTGTAATTTAAAATATCCTGAAGCAGTAATCTTTACAATTAATTTTTGAGAATAAGAAGAATGGTCGTGATCTACAACAGATAAATTAATATTTTTTACTTCATAATTTGCCGCCAGGGGTAGAATTAATAATTGAATGATTGGCATGACAATAATCATCGCGAGAATCGATTTGTTTCGAAATATTTGTTTAAATTCTTTTCGTAATAAAAATTTGATTGTCCTCATGCCATTCTGATTTTAAAACTTTTTATACTGATTAAAAATAGAAATAAAGCTATGCCTGCAAGTGCCAGTGTTTCTTTCCAGATCACAGAAAAACCCACGCCTTTGATCATGATTGATTTTACAATAATGTAAAACCATTTGGATGGAACGATGTTAGAAAATATTTGTAGCCCAACCGGCATATTTTCTATCGGAAACATAAAGCCGCTGAAAAGCACGGTGGGTAGCAACATTCCCATTAATGAAACCAACATCGCCAGCTGTTGTGTATTTGTTTTAATAGAAATAAAAATTCCAAGTGTGAGACAGGTGATGATAAATAAAGTGCTTTCTGCAAAAAGAAGTAAAATGCTTCCGATCACAGGAACCTTTAAAACAAAGACACTTAATAAAAGAATCGTTGCCACGTTTATTAGTGATAAAAGCAAATACGGAACTGCTTTTGCTAAAATTACCAGGATCGGTTTTAAAGGAGAAACCAATAAAATTTCCATGGTTCCGGTTTCTTTTTCTTTGACAATAGAAATTGCAGTCACCAACACACAAATCAACATTAGGACCAGCGCCATAACGCCGGGAACAAAGTTGGGAGCGCCCTTCAATTCGGGATTATAGAGCATTCTGATTTGCGGAATAATTCGAAGTGGAATCTTATAAGTTTGATTTAAATTCAATTGATAAGCGCCAATAATGGCCGAAATATAATTCGTTAAGGTAGTAGCCACATTCGGATCCGAGGCATCGGCAATAAGCTGAATTTGAGCTTTATGCAGATGCATCAAATCGTTATTGAAATTTGCTGGGAATATAAGCGCAACACGAATGATTCCTTTTTTAAAAGCTCGTGTAATTTGATTCGGATCATTTACGGAATTATCAATTTGAAAGTATTTGCTTGCTGCTATTTCGGATATTATTCGCTGAGATGAAATGTCTTTGGCGTTGTCAACGATCAATATCTTCTCATTTCTCACTTCGTTTGTCAGTGCAAATCCAAAGATGAGAATTTGTGCTATGGGCATTCCAAATAAAATAAGTAACGTTCTTTTATCACGCAAGACATGATAGAATTCTTTTTTTACAAACGCTAAAAACTGTTTCATTTTTGTATTTTTATTCCGAACGTTTTGCGCCCCTTGCCAACTCATAGAAAACTTCATCTATCGACTTTACACCATATCTTTTTTTTAAATTTTGCGGCGAATCCAACGCTTCTATTTTCCCATCAACCATAATGGAAATCCGGTTACAATACTCCGCTTCATCCATATAATGTGTCGTTACAAAAATCGTAATACCCTTATCAGAAGCGGCATAGATCAGATCCCAAAATTGTCTTCGTGTTAGCGGATCAACGCCGCCTGTGGGCTCATCTAAAAAAATTATTTTCGGTTCATGTAATAACGCGACAGAAAAAGAAAGTTTTTGTTTCCAGCCCAAAGGCAATGATCCTACCAGTTCCTTTGCCTGGTTTTGCAAACCAAGTTCTGTAATAAGCTGATCACTTTTTGTTTTGATTTCTGCATCCCGTAATCCATAAATCCCTCCATAAAAACTGATATTTTCTATTACGGTTAAATCCTCGTACAGAGAAAATTTCTGGCTCATGTATCCGATATTCTTTTTGATGTTTTCTGTTTGTTTATAAACATCAAATCCTGCAACAGTACCACTTCCGGAGGTTGGCTTGGATAATCCGATCAACATCCGCATAGCAGTCGTTTTTCCCGCGCCGTTAGCCCCCAGAAAACCAAATATTTCTCCTCTGAAAACTTCGAACGAAATTTCATTGACAGCAATAAAATCTCCGAAGCTCTTCGTAAGTTTATTTGTTTTAATGACTACTTCTGACATTTTTTATTTCAATAATTTTATAAAACAATCTTCAATCGAAGCGCTGATTTGTTTGATCTCCGTAATTTCAATTCCTTGTTCTTCTAAGTACTTTTTCACTTTACTTCCGAAGTCTTTTTCTTCATTTTTCACAGCTACATGCGCGTATTCGCCGAACGCATAACTTGTATCCGCTTCCGAAAATTTGGAAAATGCTTTTAGTAACGTTGACATTTTATTTGATTTTACCGCAAATAATTTATCAGGATAAGATGCGGAAATATTTGCAGGCGTATCAATAGATAAAAGTTTTCCGTTTTGAATTAGAGCGATTCTGTCGCACATTCCTGCTTCATCCATGTATGGCGTGGAGACCAGGATGGTTATGCCTTGCACTTTCAAACGTTTGAGCATTTCCCAAAATTCTTTTCTTGAAACGGGATCAACACCGGTGGTTGGTTCATCCAAAAAAAGTACAGTTGGTTTATGAATAAGTGCACAACATAAAGCCAGTTTTTGTTTCATTCCGCCTGAAAGTTTTCCTGCCCTGCGTTTTTTAAACGGTTCAAGTTGAACATAAATTTCTTTGATGAGACCATAATTTTCTTGTATCGTTGTTCCAAAAACTGTGGCGAAAAAATTCAAATTTTCTTCTACACTCAAATCGGGATACAAAGAAAATCTGCCCGGCATATATCCAACTGTATTTCTGATTTTTTTGTAATCTTTTACCACATCAAATCCCGCTACAGATGCACTTCCGCCATCAGGTAAAAGCAAAGTGGTAAGTATTCGAAAGATACTCGTTTTACCTGCTCCGTCCGGACCGATCAATCCAAATATTTCCCCATTATTTACCGAAAAAGAAACTTGATCAACAGCAAGTACTTCATTCTTTTTTCCATAAGTTTTTACTAAATTATTTGCTGTTACCATTTTTAAGTAATTGTCAATTGAATTTCACTTCTCCATACATTCCAATTTTCAAAGTGCCATCATTTTTTACACTGATTTTAATTGCATAAACAAGATTGGCGCGCTCATCTTTTGTTTGAATTGTTTTTGGAGTAAATTCTGCTTTGTTGTTAATCCATTCAATTGTTCCTTCATAATATCTTGATTTCCCAGATGAATCATCTACCAAAACTTTTACTTTTTGTCCCAATTTGATGGAAGAAAATTGATCACCTGTGATATAAACCCTTAAAATAATAGTTGACAAATCAGCAATTGTATACAGTGGTTTCCCGATTGTTGTCATTTCGTTTTCTTCAGCAAATTTTGTAAGAATTGTCCCGTTTATTGGATTAATAATTTTTGATTTTTCCAATTGATCATTCAGTTGTTCTATTTGAATATACAATGGCGAAACATCCGCGGAAATCCCGGAACGCTGGGTTTTTAAAGCAGATGTCTGTGCTTCCCCCTGTTTATAAATTGCTTTTATTTGTTGCTTTACTGTTTCAATTTGCGCATTTATGTCATCCAACTGCTTAGGTGTTGCCGCATCTGCTTTTACTAAATTTTGTGTCCGGGTTTTTTCTTTCAAAAGATGATCCAGCGTGCTTTGCGTTACCACAGCTTGTTGTTTGAATTGGGCAGTTTGCACTAAAATATCAGGAAGTTTATAACCCATCGCTTTTACCTGCGCTTCCAATTGCTTCTTTTTTAAAAACAATTGAGTTGTATCTATAAAACCAATTTGTTGACCGGAATCTAATATTTGACCTTCATTAATTTTTAAGGATTCAATAACGCCATTTGCTTCTGCAGAAATAATGATTTCAGTGGCTTCAAATGTTCCCGAAGCATCGTAGTCGTCTTTTTGGTTACTACAGGATGAAAATATAACTGGCAATAAAAGGATTGTGATCAATAATCCAAAAAATTGAATTGACTTATTTTGTTTCATTTGCTATTTCATTTTATTCCCGAAATTGAAATCGGGGTAATTTGTTCGTTTACTGCATCTATTTTTTATTCTCCGACTGTATTTTGTTGATTGTATTCCGCCATCAATAATTGTATCTGATGCAAAATTTTATTCTGACGTGCATTATCTTCTGCATTTACTTCACGCAAATAATCACTCGAATTAATAATACCATTTTCTAATTGCGCCAACGCAGCTTTCTTCACATTTGTTCTTAGAAGAATTATTTCATCGTCGGTGTCTAAAAATTGCTGCAACTTTAGAATACCGGCATTTTGTTGCTTTACTGCAATATTTGTATTGAACAAAAATGTTTCTTTTTGAACTTCAATATTTTTATAACTTATGTCAATTAATGCCTGGTCATTTTTAAGTGAATAGAAACCAGTTAAAGGAAAGCTTAGTTTTAGTCCGCCAATGTAAAACGGGTCGAAATTATTGCTCAAAATATTGAACGCCGGTTTGCCAAAGCCGCCTTGTACAAAGAAGCTTAGCTTTGGTCGATTCCTTGCGACAATCAAGTCTTTTTGTGCATTAAAAATTTTATTTTGATAATCAAACATTAATAATTCGGGACGTTTTATTTCATTTGAAGGAATTATATTTTTTGGCTTGATGAAAATTTCATTATTCAGCGAACGATTGATAAATAAACCAAGCATCTCTATAAATGCTTTTCTGTTTGAATTTAATTCTATAGTTTGTTGATTTGATTTTAAAAGCTCTGCTTTTAAATTATCGTCATTACTTCGTAAAGCAGTGCCATTGGCTATTTGGGCTTTTATTTTATCACGCCCCAGCTGAATATCATTCTTAATTAATTCATTTTGTTTGAGCTGTTCTTCTATCAATAAAATACCAAAGAATAATTGATTAATACGGTCCTTTAATTTATATAATTCAACTTCCAGTTTTTGCTGATCAACGATTGAATTGGCATCCTGAATTTTTTTCTGCGCTCTTATGACGCCTCCATCATACACTGGCTGATCAATTTCTGCATAGATTTTATAATGATCTTTTGTCAAAACAGGAACGCCGGGAATGGTTTTTGGAAGTTGGGTTACATCAGATTGGTAAGTCACCTGGCCATTAATATTTATTTTTGGCAGAAATCCTTTTGTAATATTTTCTAAAGTATATTCTGAAGTTTTTGTGATCAATTCCTGTTGCTTTATCAAAGGATAATTTTGTCTTGCTAAAAAATAACATGAATCTAAGGTAATTGAATTCGATTGTGCTTTTGTGGTAATCGTTATTAGAAGCAAACAGCACGTGAGTATCCATTTAAAGTTTGACATTTGTTTTAATCATTTGATTAATTAAAATACTAAAAAATTATTTGACCTTCAACATCGCTTTTATCCAGAGCGGAATTAATTTTTTTCTTTCCTGCAAAATTGATTCAAGCTGATTTTTATTAGTGGTGGCTATCAGTTCAAATGCGGGTTTTGCTACAAATGGGAAAACCGTCATTCCAAGAATATTCATTAAGAAATGAATGGGATTTATATCCGGCCTTCTTTCTTTTAATTGGTTTATAAAACTGATTTTATCAGTTATTTTCTGAACAGGCAAAATCTTTTTTATCTTTTCGGATTGTCCTTTCATTTCACCTAAAACAAAAAGCGGCAAATCCGGGTTTTCAGAAAGCATGTCGATATAATTAGAAACCATCAGTTCAATTTTTGTTTCCAGCTTTGTAGATGGATCAGTCACGATCGGCAGGAGAATTCCAAAAAACTGCTGCATTTTTTCCAGAAAAAATAAATTGACTATTATTTTATCAGAGAAATTATGAAAAAAATAATATTTTATATTTAAAACGCAAAATTCTATACAGGCACATTCTTTGAAATTATGTTAATTG